>JBGUUT010000099.1:0-48285 GCA_045133795.1 Spirochaetota bacterium | reverse complement strand
GTAATCAAAAAGAGAAATACCCCTTTGACCCCAAAGAGAAAAAACATACTCCTAACGGTACTTTATTCTCTCACGGAATGTAAGAAGTCAATCTTACCATGTGTAAGAAGCCAATCTTACCATGTGTAAGAAGCCAATCTTACCTTGTGTAAGAAGCCAATCTTACCTTGTGTAAGAAGCATTATCTGAACAAGTGTCAGAAGCATAATCTGAACTTGTTTCAGCATCTCCGGAAAGAAGAGATTCCGAATCAAGTTCGGAATGACCGAAGCGTTCCAGGTTTTATCAAGCCACCGCCGATCTCGATAACACTCAGCCGGGCGGTTTGTATTCGCAAATGAAAGATAACTACGTGATTTTTATCTGTACGTTCGACCCGTTTTTACAGGGCAAGGCGTTTTATCGATTTGAGAATTTTTGTCTGGATTGCAATCCGCCGTTACCGTTACGAGATGGAACCTGCAAGATTTTCTTAAACACGATGGCAGAGGATTTGACTTTGCTTGACCCGGAATTGAAGTTGTTTTATGATTATATCCGGCGTGGAACGGCAGATTCCTGCTTAACAGGAAAAATAGCAAACTCAATTAATGAACTGAAAGAAAATACAGATGTGAGGCGAAAATATATGACATATACAACTAGAATTGCGGAGGCTAAAAGTGAAGCTCTCGAAGAGGGAATTTTATTAGGCGAACATAAAAAAGCCGTTGAAACTGCGAAAGTTTTAAAATCAGCCGGCGTTTCGATTAACCTGATAATTGACAGTACCGGACTGTCTATAGAAGAAATAGAAAAGTTATAGTTTTTTATATAGTAACCTGTATGTACAAAGGCTGTCTTTATGAAGTTTTGAAGCTTTATGATAGACAGTCTTTTTTATTGGGAATATGCAATTTTTTGTTCTAGAATGATTTGGTTTAGATTGTTTTGGTTACTTGCAGTTCCAATAACTGATTTATTTGTATTTATGATATTATAAGGGACAGACCTCTATATTAAAATAGAATATAGGTCTGACACCAAGATGCGACCTTAGAAAAGGAGATTTTAATGGAAGAAATGTTTGGTTATAAGATTATAAAAATTCTAGGGAAAGGGAAAACAGGAACGGCTTATCTTGCTGAAAAAGCAAACTCATTGTCCGGAGAAAAAGTTGTTCTTAAAGTTATGAATAAAGACGTAGAGGATTACAATAAGCAGTTGGAAATTTTTAAGAATGAAAAATATTCTTATCAACGCATGAGTAAAATTGGTGTCGGTATTCCGGAACTATATGAATTTAATGAAAAAAATAATTATTTAGTGAAAGAGTATATAGAAGGAAGTTGTGCCGGTGAACTTGCAGCAATTGGTTATAATAATGCCGGAGGATTGACCGATTCTCATTTTGAATTGATTTTTGATATGCACAAAAGATTTAAGGAAGTTGGAATTCATGTAGATTATTTTCCTACCAATTTTATTTTTACGAATGATATGAAAATCTATTGTATTGATTATGAGTGTTACGATTATAATGCAGAATGGGATTTTATAAATTGGGGGATTTATTATTGGCTGAATCAAAAGGGGATGGAAGAACTTTTGAAAAATGGAGCTACCGACAAATTGAATAAACCGGGAACGTTTAAGCCTTTTGATGAACCTTTTGAAAATATTAAGCGGGAACTTATGAAAAAGTATTGCTAGACGTGATTTTTTTACATAAAAAAAACCGCCGATTTTTTTAACTCGGCGGTATAAAATTTTAATCTCTGCTGTTACCTAATAAACGCAATAGGTAAAGAAATAAATTGATAAAATCTAAATATAGAGTTAAAGCTCCGAATATTGCAACATTGTCATTAATTGCAGTATCGTAATTTGAATTGAATGTTAAATATTGCTGTTTCAATTTGAAAGTGTCGTAAATTGTTAATATTGAAAACAATGCAACACCGGCAATTGATATAATCCATTCCAAACCACTGCTTTTCATAAAAATATTTAATATGCTCACTATTATTAATCCGAATAATCCCATCATTAACGGACGACTCCAACGTGTCAAATCACCTTTTGCAAACATTCCGTACAATGAAAATGCTCCGAACATTATTGTTGCTACAAAAAATGTAGAAGCAATTGATGACTTTGCATATATAAGGAAGATTGAAGAAAGTGTTATTCCGTTTAATGCAGAATATCCGAGATAAACGACGGTAGCTGTGGTTTTTGACATTTTCCAAACACGCACAGCAAAGAATACTACCAAAATAAATTCAATTACTGATACAACTAAAAACATGCTGCTTTTTAATAAGAAATTAACAGCTCCGGTTTTTACCATAAGAAGGGCAACCACGGCAGTTATTAAAACTCCTATTGCCATCCAAGAATAAACTCCGGTCATAAATTTCTTTAAACCTACATCAACGTCATCGTATGGAGAATCATAAGTTTTTTCAAGATTCATATTAGACTCCTTTTTTTAGAATGTGTTTTTTTATTATATGAAAAATAAAATATACTACTAAAAATATGAAGAAAAATAAATATTAAAAAAATATAACGATTGTTTGTTGCTTTAAAATTTTTGAATAATTATACGATGTTGTGCTTAACATATATGTTTTTTGTTATTTTTTTCACAATAAAACTTGACAATATATTTTTTGTTATGTATATTTGTACCGTAAGCGACATAAAACTGTCGGTATTTTATAAAGGAATAAAATATTCAGGAGGAATGTATGGATCAACCGCAAGTAACTAATGTTGAAGAATTGGTACAATTAATCGCAAGAGTGCGTAAAGCACAGGAGGAATTCGCAACTTTTTCACAGGAAAAGGTTGATGCGATTTTTAAAGCTGCGGCATTGGCTGCAAATAAAGAAAGAATTCCGCTTGCTAAAATGGCAGTAGAAGAAACCGGCATGGGGATTGTAGAAGATAAAGTTATTAAAAATCACTATGCTTCAGAATATATTTATAATGCATTTAAAGATACAAAAACATGTGGTGTAATAGAAGAAGATAAAGCGTTCGGAATTAAGAAAATAGCAGAACCAATCGGTGTTGTTGCTGCTGTAATCCCTACAACAAATCCTACATCTACAGCAATTTTTAAAACAATGATTGCTTTGAAAACAAGAAACGGTATTATCATATCACCGCACCCTAGAGCAAAAAATGCGACTATTGCCGCTGCAAAAGTTGTTCTTGAGGCTGCTGTAAAAGCCGGAGCTCCGGAAGGAATTATCGGTTGGATTGATGTTCCGTCTTTGGAATTGACAAACACTATAATGAAAGAAGCTGATATTATTTTGGCTACAGGCGGTCCGGGAATGGTAAAAGCTGCATATTCTTCCGGAAAACCGGCTTTAGGAGTAGGTGCAGGAAATACTCCGGTTATTATGGATGAATCTTGTGATATTAAAGTTGCGGTAAGTTCTTTAATTCATTCTAAAACTTTTGACAACGGTATGATTTGTGCCTCAGAACAAGCAGTTATCGTAAATAAAGATATTTATGATGAAGTTAAAAAAGAGTTTAAAGTCAGAGGTTGTTATTTATGTACTCCGGAAGAAACTGAAAAGCTTAGAAAAACAATTTTAATTAACGGTGCGTTAAATGCTAAAATTGTAGGTCAGAAACCTGTTACAATTGCAAAACTTGCAGGTTTTGATGTTCCGGAATCAACAAAAATCTTAATCGGTGAAGTTGAGTCTGTTTCTCTTGAAGAAGAATTTGCTCATGAAAAATTGTCTCCTGTACTTGCTATGTACAAGGCTGAGGATTTTGACGATGCCTTGGCAAAAGCTGAAGTTCTTGTAGCTGACGGTGGTTACGGTCATACATCTTCTTTATATATAAACGTAGGAACCGGTGCTGAAAAAATTGCAAAATTCCAAGCTGCAATGAAAACTTGTCGTGTATTAATTAATACTCCGTCATCTCACGGTGGTATCGGAGATTTGTATAACTTCAAACTTGCTCCGTCATTGACTTTAGGTTGTGGTTCATGGGGTGGAAACTCTGTTTCAGAAAACGTTGGTGTAAAACATTTATTAAATATCAAAACTGTTGCAGAAAGGAGAGAAAACATGTTGTGGTTCAGAGCACCTGAAAAAGTTTACTTCAAGAAAGGTTGTTTGCCTGTTGCTTTATCAGAACTTAAAGACGTTATGGGTAAGAAAAAAGCGTTTATCGTAACAGATACATTCTTGTACAAAAACGGTTATTTGAAACCTGTTCAAGATAAACTTGATGAAATGGGAATTCAGTATACATGTTTCTATGATGTAAAACCGGACCCAACTTTAGCTTCTGCTAAAGAAGGTGCTGCTGCAATGAAGTTGTTTGAACCGGATGTAATCATCGCTGTAGGTGGTGGTTCTGCAATGGATGCCGCTAAAATTATGTGGGTATTGTATGAACATCCGGAAGCTGATTTCTTTGATATGGCAATGCGTTTTATGGATATACGTAAACGTGTTTATACATTCCCTAAAATGGGTGAAAAAGCTTACTTTGTTGCTGTACCGACATCTTCTGGTACAGGTTCTGAAGTTACACCGTTTGCCGTTATTACAGATGAAGAAAGCGGTCAAAAATATCCGCTTGCAGATTACGAATTGTTGCCTAATATGGCGATTGTTGATGCAGATTTGATGATGAATCAGCCTAAGGGATTAACTTCTGCTTCCGGTATCGATGCATTGACTCATGCATTGGAAGCTTATGCGTCAATCTTGGCAACTGAATATACTGACGGTCTTGCATTAAAAGCAATGAAAAATATTTTCGAATATTTACCGGCTGCTTATGAAAAAGGTGCAGAAGACCCTATCGCAAGAGAAAAAATGGCTAATGCTTCAACTATGGCAGGTATGGCGTTTGCAAATGCGTTCTTGGGAATTTGTCACTCTATGGCACACAAACTCGGTGCATTCCACCATTTACCTCACGGTGTTGCAAATGCATTGTTGATTACAGAAGTTATGCGTTTTAACTCTGTAGAAGCTCCTACAAAAATGGGAACTTTCTCTCAATATGCTTATCCTCATACACTTGAACGTTATGTAGAATGTGCTAACTTCCTTGGTATTCAGGGTAAAAATGACAATGAAAAGTTTGAAAACTTACTTGCAGCTATTGAAGAGTTGAAAGTTAAAGTTGGTATCAAAAAGACTATCAAAGATTATGATGTAGATGAAAAATATTTCTTAGATACATTGGATGATATGGTAGAAAAAGCTTTTGATGACCAGTGTACTGGTGCGAACCCACGTTATCCATTGATGTCTGAAATCAAAGAAATTTATTTGAAAGCATACTATGGTAAATAAGGAGGAAGCAAATGGATTTTAAGAATGAAGAAGTTTTAGCAGAAAGACCGGGTAAAGTAATTTATAGAAGCGGAAATTACTGTGTAAAATTGTTTGATGAAAATTATTCAAAAGCAAGTGTTTTAAATGAAGCTTTAAATCAAGCCAGAGTTGAAGAAACAAACTTAAATATCCCTAAGATTATCGAAGTTTGTAAAATCGACGGAAAATGGGCTATTGTTTTGGAATACATTAAAGGGAAAAACCTAGCTCAATTAATGGCTGAAAATCCGGAAAAAGAAGACGAATATTTGGAACAATTTGTTAACTTGCAGACTTTGATTCACAAACAAGAGGCTCCTCTGTTAAATCGTATTCGTGATAAAATGAAACGTAAACTTGCTGAAGCTGATTTAGATGCTACGACTCGTTATGATTTGCAAATGAGATTGGAATCTTTTACTCGTTATGACAAAGTTTGTCACGGAGATTTTAATCCAAGTAACGTAATTATTGCAGAAGATGGAAAAGAATATATTATAGACTGGTCTCACGCAACACAAGGAAATCCACTTGAAGATGTTGCAAGAACTTTCTTGATGTTCTCTCTTGACGGAAAAGAAGAATTAGCTAAAAAATATTTAGACTTGTTCTGCAAGAAAAATGATGTCGCTAAACAACTTGTTCAAAAATGGATTCCGATTGTAGCAGCGTCTCAATCTGTTAAAAATAAACCGGAAGAAAAAGAACTTCTGACAAAATGGATTGACGTTGTAGAATACGAATAAAATACTTGATTTCTAAGTATATTGTTTGCGGTAATCTTTTCCGATGATGGAAAAATTACTTGTTGAAGTGCACCTTAAAAAGTTGAAAACAATTTTTGGAGGTGCACTTTTTTTGCTTCGGCAGTTTTAATGATTTTATTGTTATTTGAAAATGAATATTTTGCAAAGAGTCGGGCTTTTTGTTTTTGGATTATAGTAAGGCAGTTATTTTATTTCTACTTTGTTAAGGAATTATAGATATTTTTATTGTCCAATAAATCTTGCAATAATAAAAAAAGGTCGGTATTACTCTGAGGAGTAAGATACCGACCTATATTAATTGTAATAATAGAAAACTAATTTAATTTAAATTTATTTAATAAGTTTTCCAGTATATTGATGTTTTCTCTTATTTTTGAAGCCATATTAGAAACATTTTGAGATGAAGCTTCAATTTCGCCTGCACCTACAGTCATTTCATCCATTCTTGATTTAACTATTGTCGCAGCTGAATCTAAATTGTTGGAAGCGTCTTCCATCATTTTGAAATTAACTGCCATTTGTTTAGATGTAGTTTGAACTTGACTTGTTGCATCATTCATATCTCGTAATGCAATGAGAATTTGTTGAGAGGCGTCTTTTTGTTCTTCCATTGCATTGTTTATTTCATGAACAAGTCGTTCTGTGCTTGAAACCTTTTCAGAAATTTGTTCTACGCCTTGAGCTGAAAGGGTAGAAGTTTTTACGACATTTTGGATTATTTTTGTAATATCTTCCAGTTCTGCTTTGATTGCTTTTGATTGCATTGCTGAGTTTTCGGCAAGCTTGCGTATTTCATCGGCAACAACAGAGAAGCCTTTTCCGGCTTCTCCGGCGTGAGAAGCTTCAATTGCAGCATTCATTGCCAGTAAATTAGTTTGATTGGCGATTTGTGAAATAACATTGTTTGCTTCTGCAAGGTGTAATGATTGTTGAGCCATGTTATTAACTTGCAATGTCACTTCATCTTGGTTTTTCTTACCTTCGGTGGTAATGTTTATTAATTGACGATATTCTTCTGCCATTTTATTGATGGAATTGGATACAGAATTAATATTACCTATCATTTCTTCTATTGAAGCTGATGATTCTACAATTCCGCTTGATTGATTTTCAATTAATTGGTCCAGATTAGTTACACCTTCACTGTTAATCTTTAATATTTTATTGATTTTTGTGAGAGCTTCGGCTTGTTCTGCCATAGAGTTTTTTGCATCATGAATTTCAGAAGCTATTTGAGCTACGGCATTTGCTGATTGTACAGAATTTGCAGCTAAAGTTTCTCCGACTTCTTTTAATGCTATTTCGGCTTTATCAATCTCTAATAATAATATATTTTGAGAGTTAACAAATTTGTTTGTTTCTTCAAAGATAAAGCCAAGTTCATCGTGTCTTGCGATAGGAATTCTGTATGTTAAGTCAATTTCATTGCTTGTGTTGTTATTAAATTTGCTGAAAGCATCTTTTGCGTTTTTTAATCTGTGCATAACATTATGTGAAATTCCCCATATTGAGCAAATTGCAATTAAAATTAACATAAAAATATTAACAGGCATTCCGGTTCCGATTATTCTTAATGCCATTTTATCAATGTTTTGTATTGGATTTCCTAAGAACAGTAAAATTCTATCGTCCGGGTTGTCTGTTGGTAATTTGAAATATAAAGCCATATATTCTACATTTTGTATAGCAACTCGTCTTTCAAACATTTTATTGTTAATGTAAACAGAATTGGCAATGTCATTATAAGCTTTATTATTTTTTAAACTTGTTCCTATAACGGAGACTAATTTCATTGTAGATTTGGAATATATATCATCTATTAAGATGTTTAGAGCACAATCCATTGTATTTGAGATATTTGTTAAATATTTATCATTAAAAAGTTCTCGTTCTACAACAAGAATTGCTTTATCATTTTCATTAATTGTAACGATACCGGAACCAATCAAGACTAATTGATTGTTATTTGCACAAAGAGCTATTGTTGGTGTTTGTGATGCTCTTTGAATAATTTTCTTTTCAATGTTAGATGAAAAACCGGTATTTTTATTTGGAGTAAAAAGGATTTTTTCATCCATATCTAAAATTGCTATTCTGGTAAGGCTGAAAGTTCTTATAGATTCAGACATCCAAAAGTCTAAAAGTTCATTCGGAATTACTCCGGCATCTTTTTGTAAATAACTTACTAATTCTCTGAAGTTTTCTTTTTCTGATTTTACGTTATCAGTTAGGATTTGAGTCTTTTTTTCTAAAACTTTAAAATCGTCTTTTATTAAGGTTTTTGGGATTTCAATTCTTAAAATTAAAGCTAAAAATAAAATGCCGACAGTTGCAGATATTAAAATAGGTAATAGAATGCCGGAGTATAGAGTTTTTTGTTTTTCCATAATTAACACTCCTTTTTAAACTCTAAAATCCGTGTATAACATAAAAAATGTCTTTTTGTTGAAAAAAGTGTTAAAAAAATTAATTGAATCGATATGAAAAAAGAAAAAAGCTAATTGATAATCTGTTATTATTTTTAATACGTTAGATAAGGAAAATATTCAAAAAAGTTAAATATATGAAATGCGAGCGGGGAGACTCGAACTCCCACACCGAAGGCACTAGATCCTAAGTCTAGCGTGTCTACCAATTTCACCACGCTCGCTAATTTGTTTATTAATGTTTTTTAGAAGAGAATAATTCGAAACTGAACCGTAAAGGGATCGAACCTTTGACCCGCAGATTAAGAGTCTGCTGCTCTACCAGCTGAGCTAACGGTCCTTATTTATATTTCGCGTCCGGAGGGATTCGAACCCCCGACCAACGGATTCGAAGTCCGCCACTCTATCCAACTGAGCTACGAACGCATTTTCTTGCGGTCTTTAATCAATGGGTGAACGATGGGATTCGAACCCACGACAACCAGAACCACAATCTGGCGCTCTACCAACTGAACTACGTCCACCATGTTATCATGCGCCAGAGAAGAATCGAACTCCTGACCCACAGCTTAGAAGGCTGTTGCTCTATCCAACTGAGCTACTGGCGCAAAAATGTTCGGGATGGAGGGATTCGAACCCCCGATCTTCTGGTCCCAAGCCAGACGCCATGAACCGGACTAGGCCACATCCCGTAGACATTGACGCTTATACCATGAAGCTTCTTTTGTGTCAACAAAAAAGTGAAAAAAAATGAAAAAATAATTTCTTTTGTGTGCAAGTGCCTTGAAAATAGGAAAAAACAGTGGATTGGGAAAGAGAAGAACTATGTTTACTTAAAATATAAAAAAACTCTTAAGAGCTTTTAAAAAACTCCGAGATTAATTTTGATAGGAGTGAGTATGCTTCAAGTATTACAAAATGGATTACAGAGTACAAAAACTTCAATAGCAGATAATGCAATGTTAGAGCGAAATACCGATGAACAATTTTTAGTTTCATTTGAAGAAGTATTTAATGCTACAGAAATTGAAGAAAAAACTGAGAAATCGGACATTTCAATGGCTGATACCAATGAAGAAATTGAAATGAATGAATATTCGGATGTTATGCAGGTTAGAGAAGTTGAAAAAAAGAATGATTTAGAGACGACTCAAGATGTTGTTATTAATAATAAAGATAATAACAGTGAAAAAAAATTGAAGTCAACTGAAGTGGGGGCAAATATCAAAGTTGCTGATAAAAATGAAAAAACTTTTGATAAAGCACAGTTACTTGCATTGTTATCAGAAAAGCAGCAAGAAAAAAAATCAAATACTCAGTTGGAAATAAATCTAGAACGATTACCAAAAGATTTTTCAATGAAAGTTAAAAGTCTGATTGCAAAAAAATCTAATGGTAAAAACAATATTGAAGATATAAGTCGAGAAGTGGGAGCATTATTACTGTCTCATTTTCAGATGAAAGAAAATAAATCAGATAAAAAAGTTACATCAGAGACTTTTGTTAAAAATGTTTCATCTGTAGCGATTAAAGACGGAAAATTGATTTTAAAAGGTTCTGAGGAATTAAAACAATTGAGAATTGTGGGAAAATCCGAAACTCGCAATAATGAAAATCAACTTTCTATAGGTTTAAAAGAACTTTTATTTTCCGGAAAAGAGCAATTTGTAAAAACTGAAGCTTCAAATCCTAAGTCAGATAAAGAAACAGAAGTATTAGCAGTAAATAGCGAGAAAATGAAAAAATCTCGATTTGAAAAAACATCGTCTGCGATGGGAAAGGAAAGAATTAAAAGTTCTTCTTCAATTCAGACAAAAGATGTTTTGGAAATGAAAAATGAAATTAAAGAAAATTTTTCAATGCCGATAAATAATAAACAGGCCGGTACAGAAGAAATTGCAAAAAGCTTTCAGGAACAAAAACCTGCTTTATATGAACAAATAACAAAACAAACAAAAGTGCTTTTGACCAGTGATAAGGTTAGTTTCAGTACTTTTATTCGTCCGGAAGAAATCGGGCGTGTTGATTTTAAGTTTGTAAGCAAAGACGGTAAAGTAAACGGAAAAATTATTTTGCAAAATCAGGAAGCTGCCGATTTGTTTCGTGCCAGTGTGGAAGATTTAAGAGCCGTATTTCAACGTGCAAATGTTGAATTGGACAAATTAGAAATCCAAATAGCCGGCAGACAAAATTTTGAAATGGGCAATTTTGATTTTTCCGGTAATTCGAATAATTCCGGAAGTAATGAGGCTCAAGCACAGGAAAAAATGGCATCCGTAGGTTTACATCAAGCCGTAAAAGCTTTTGACGAAGGTGCCGTAGCTATAGAAAAGAATATCTATTCCGGAAACGGCATTCACTTGGTGATTTAAAAAAATGGGAGGGGAAATGGACGGAATCACAGGTTTTAGTTTACAGCAGGATTCTCGTGAAATGATGAGAACCAAAATGCAGGTTGAAACATTAAACAAGACCATAACTAAAAGTGGTCAGGCAATGAAGCAACAATTGGATAAGGATGATTTCCTTAAACTTCTTGTTACGGAATTGCAACATCAGGATCCGACTAATCCAATGCAGGACAGAGAGTTTATTGCTCAGATGGCACAGTTTAGTTCAATGGAACAGATGATGAATATGAACAAAAGTATGGAGTCGATTGTTGATAAGTTTAACTTTCAGACAACATACGGACTTTTGGGGAAAAATGTTGAAATTATTTCTCAAGGCGGTGAAGACGGGGCTGAACCGAGAACGGTCAATGGTATGGTGAAATCTGTATCCAGAAATGGTGCTGAAGTAAGTGTAATGGTAAATGGGGAAATGTACCCAATTTCTGAAATAAAAACAATTTCGAATGAGTAAAATAGGAGCATAATTATGATGAGATCACTTTATTCTGGTGTAAGCGGTTTACAAAATCACCAGACAAAAATGGATGTAATAGGTAACAATATTTCTAACGTAAATACAACAGGTTTTAAGAAAGGTCGTGTTAATTTTCACGATATGCTTTCTCAAAATATTAACGGAGCTTCAAGACCGGAAGAAAATAAAGGTGGTATTAACCCTAAACAAGTTGGTTTGGGAATGAGTATTGCATCTATCGATACAATTTTTACTCAAGGTTCTGCTCAAACAACAGGTAATAAATTTGACTTGGCTATTCAAGGTGAAGGTTTCTTTGTAATGAAAGACGGAGATAAAGAATATTACACGAGAGCCGGTGTTTTCGGTACAGACCAAAACGGAACTCTTGTAAATCCGGGAACAGGTTTGAAAGTTCAAGGTTGGATGGAGCAACAAATTGACGGAGAATCAATTATCAGAACATCTGATACTCCGGGAGACATTATAATTCCTATGTTTTCAAAAGATCCTGCTAAAGCTACTAAAAATGTGGATTTTAAATGTAATTTATTTTCAGAAATGGCTGCTGTTGAAGGCGGATTCGAGGCTTTTGACCAATTGCCTGTAAGTCAGCAGATGAAGAATTCTTGGACTTCTTCTATTGATATTTTTGATAATTTCGGAAATCCTTTGGAAGCACGTTTTACTTTTATTAAAACTGACACAAATGAATGGCAGGTAAGAAGTGAAATATATCGTCAAGATCCGGAAAATCCTATGGGAGAAAAAATAAGACTTGATAATGACCAATACAGTTTGAATGTAAATCCTAATGCTGAAGGTGCAGAAGGAAATGAAGCTCAAATGGGACAGAATATTTTTACATTGAACTTTGATAACTTGGGACAAATCAGAACAGTTACCGACCAAGTCGGTGATGTAATGGATGCAGGTGCATTGTATGTAACTTTGAATATGAATATTCCTTCTGCTGAAGGTGAATTGGAAAATAATCAGATGGCGTTAAACCTTAATTTGGGTGAAGCCGGAAGAGTAAAAACTGAAGAAGGTGTCGGTGTAACTCAATTCGGTTCTGATTTCTCTACAAAACCTTTCAGACAAGACGGTTTTGCTATGGGATATCTTGAAGATGTAAAAGTTGATTCAAGCGGTTCTATTACAGGAGTATTCTCAAACGGAAATAACAGAACTTTGGCACAGATTGCATTGGCTACATTTGCTAATAACGGCGGTTTGGAAAAAGCCGGAGAGACAAACTTTCAGGCTTCAAACAACTCCGGAATTGCAGATATTTCAGCGGCAGGAACTGTAGGTAAAGGAAAAATCATTGCCGGAGCATTGGAAATGAGTAACGTAGATTTGGCTGAACAATTTACAGAAATGATTACAACTCAGAGAGGTTTTCAGGCAAACTCAAAGACAATTACTACATCAGACCAGATGCTTCAGGAATTGTTGACGTTAAAAAGATAATCTTAAATTGAGATGACAAAAGGATTTGCGTTTTATACGTAAGTCCTTTTTTTATTTAGCAGTTTTTTTGGAAAAAACTTTTGTGATATTGAGAGATTTTTATAGTTTTTTGTATAAAAAAAAAATATAAAAGGTCGATGATATATAAAGTAAAGCTAAAATCTTTTTAATTACGAAAGGTTGCGGGAGGTAAGAATGATACAGTTGACAAAATTAAATGGTACATCTTTTTATTTGAATCATTTATTAATTGAGAAAATAGAAATAACACCTGATACTGTTATTACAATGAACTCTCAGACTCAGTATGTAGTGAAAGAAGGGATTGAAGATATAAATAATCAGATTAAAAGTAAAAATAAAGAGTTTTAAATAGGAGTAAATGATGGATTTAGCAACTCTAATAGGAATTCCCGCCGGTTTTCTTATGATTATTGGTGGTATTGTTGTCGGAGGATACAGTTTAGGTTTGTATGCCGACTTAGTATCAGTAATTATTACCATAGGAGGATCTCTTTGTGCTGTAATAATCAGTAATGATATGGCCGTTGTAAAAAATATACCTAAATATATGGGGTTAGCTTTTAAGCAACCTAAGTCAAATGTCGGAGATTTAATCAGACAATTAGTAAACTTTTCTGAAAAATCAAGAAAAGAAGGTCTTTTGTCATTGGAAGATGAAGTAGAACAAGTTCAGGATGACTTTTTTAAACAAGGAATTAAACTTGTTGTCGACGGAACAGACCCGGAAGTTATTAAATCTATTTTGTATAATCAGATAAGTCAAATGGCATCTCGTCATGCGATTGGTATTAATTTAATGGATACTTGGGGGGCTCAAGCTCCTGCATGGGGTATGATTGGTACATTGTATGGACTTGTAGGGATGTTGGCAAACTTAGCCGATCCGTCAGCAATCGGGGTAGGTATGGCTGCTGCGTTGATTACAACATTTTATGGTTCAATTTTGGCAAACTTAATCATGATTCCTATTAAAACTAAATTAGCGGCACGTGATGAAGCTGAAGTTGCAGAACGTGAAATAATTTTGGAAGGTATTTTGTCTATTCAAAGTGGTGATAACCCAAGAATTGTAGAAGAAAAGTTGCTTGCGTTTGTTCCGCCTAGTGACAGAAATAAAATGAAAGTTACATCAGATTAATCATAAATTAGGAGATAAAGAAAAATGGCAGAAAGAAAAGAAAAACCAAAACCATGTCCTGCGGGGTCTCCTGCATGGATGGCAACGTTCAGTGATATGAATCAGTTGCTTCTTTGTTTCTTTGTTCTTCTGGTATCAATGATGAAAATGGATATTGTTGAATCTCAGTTGATATTATCTGCATTTCAAGGCTCTTTTGGTGTTTTTCAGGGTGGAAAAAGTATAAGTGAAGGTCGTTTTGCTAATTTAGGAAATACGCTTGAAGCATTACCGTCAACAGAACAAGGACGAGGAATGGCAAAAGCCTATAAACAAGCGGTATCACTTTTTGAAAGTGAAATAAAAAATCGTAAAGTTAAAATTGATATTAATGAACGAGGAATTATTATTTCACTTTCAAATGATGTTTATTTTAAAAGAGCAAGTGCGGACTTGGATATAGATACGGCTCGTACAGTTTTGGAGAAAATAAGTTTACTTCTTACCAAGACTGAACTTGCAGATAAACAAGTGCGAATAGAAGGTCATACTGATAAAGGACCTACGGATCCGGATGGACCGTGGGAAACTAACTGGGATTTGGCATCAGAACGTTCTTTGAATGTTTTGAAATATTTAATTGATTTTGGTGTCAATCCTGCGAATCTTGCTGCGGTTTCATATGGAGAATATCAGCCGATTCCGTTGTTGAATGATGATACGGAAGAAGGAATGGCAAGAAATCGTAGAGTAGATGTGTTAATATTAAGAGATTAATATAGCAAAATAAGGTTGTTGGAGTATATAATTTCAATTTCTTGACTTTTGCATTAATTTAAAATACTATGCTAAAACCGAAAAAAGGGGGAGGGGTAAATGTCGGACGAAAAAGATGATAACTTAAATAATATGGATGATGCAGACGGCGGTGGAATGGAGTCTAAAAAAAGAGGATTAAATCCTTTTATAATTAAGGTTCTTTCCGGAGTTGCCGGGATTGTGTTGTTAATCACTTTAGTGATAGTAGTTTGTTTACTTGTCGTAAAATGTTCTTCTACTGGAACGGGCGGTGCTGGAACTCCGGATAACGGCTTGACAGATATTAGAAAACCTCATGTTGAGCATCCTGCGATTTTGGCAATGGATACTCCGTTTCGTCAGCAGTTAAGAGACGGAAAAATGATTCAGGTTGATATTGCATTGGCTTATGCTGAAAAAAATAAGAAATTACAAACTGAATTGACTCAAAATAAAGCACAGATTCGTGATATTGTTATCAAAACTCTTTCAAAGCTTGAAGCAAATTATTTCTCTGATGTAGATCCGTTGAGTAAGTTGGAAGATGACTTAGTAAAACAAATTAACAGAATGTTAAATGAAGGTGAAATCGAGGGAATCTTTTTCCAGGAATATACATTAATGGGAAATTAATTTTAGGGAAATAGGGCTAACAACTATGAATGAAGTTTTATCTCAAGACGAGATTGATCAGTTATTAACAGCCATTTCGACCGGAGAGGTTGATGCTGATGAAATGAAAAATAACAGTGAGCAGCGTAAAGTTAAGATTTATGACTTTAAGCGTCCTGATAAATTTTCTAAAGATCAAATCCGTACAATTTCAATGATTCATGAAACTTTTGCACGATTGACTTCTACGAGTTTGTCTGCTCAGTTGCGTGCGATGGTTCATGTACATGTTGTATCTGTTGATCAGTTGACATATGAGGAATTTATTCGTTCTATTCCTAATCCGACTACACTTGCGGTAGTTGATATGGAGCCGTTGAAAGGAAGTGCTGTCTTGGAAATGGATCCATCTATCACCTTTGCAATAATCGAAAAATTGTTTGGTGGTAAGGCAGAAGGTAATCAAAAAATGGCTCGTGAGTTAACGGAAATTGAGATTGCCGTTATCGAAAGTGTTATCGTAAGAATTCTTGGAAATCTGCGAGAATCTTGGGCAAATGTTATCGATTTACGTCCTCGTTTAGGTCGTATTGAAGTAAATCCTCAATTTGCACAGATTGTTCCGCCGTCTGATATGGTCGTTTTGGTTACATTGGAGACTAAAATCGGCGATGTTGAGGGTATGACAAATCTTTGTATTCCTTATATTACGATAGAGCCCGTTATTTCAAAACTTTCCGGGCAGTATTGGTATTCAAGTGTCAGAAAAGGTGCAACTACTGAAAATCTATCAGTAATAAAAGAACGTTTAAACAGTGTAATTGTGGATCTTGTAGTAGAGGTCGGCAGTATTGATATAAGAATAAAAGATGTGGTTTCCTTAAAACCAGGTGATTGTGTAAAACTTAATAATGTAAAGATTACTGATAATTTTAAGATAAAAATCGGTGGTAAGGAAAAATTTGCTTGCAGACCTGGAAAATTAGGAAGTAAGGCTGCTGTACAGATTGTAAATAAGATAGAAGACAATAAAGAAAGTCAAATGGCTGAAGAGTTAGAGGATGGAGGGGAAGAATGAGCGACGGGGCATTGTCTCAAGATGAAATTGATGCATTATTGATGGGAGCAGATGATAGCGATATTGATATGTCGCATTTGGAAGAGCCCGGTATTCCTGTTGGTAACGGGGGTAATGGCGGTGGAAATGGAAGTTTTTCAAGTTCGGAGTTGGCACTTCTAAAAAACATGATAGTAGAAGTTTCTTCTGGTATCGGTGATATTTTAGGTACAACGGTAGATAAAAAAGTCGTAATTAATAATCCTCGAGTGGAAGCTGTTACTTCTGAGGTAATCAGTAGTGCTTTATCCGATCAGATAGTCGAAGTAAAAATGGATTATGAAGAAGGTGTAGTCGGAGAACATCTTTATTTCTTAAATGTTGATATTGCTAAAGTTCTTAGTGAATTGATGATGGGACAGAATGGCGGAGAACTTACCGAAGCATCATTGAGTGCTGTAAGTGAAGCTATGAATGTTATATCCGGAAATGCGGCGAATAAAATAGGTGGAAAAATCGGAAAAAATTTAAAACCGGCACCGCCGCAAACTTTTGTAAAGGATAATACTTCAATCAGTCTGGCTTCATCTAGAGAATATTTAAAAATATCTTATGATTTTGTTATAGATGGTTATCCTTCTTCTGTGCTAACAGAAATTTATGATGTAAATATTGCCAAAGAATTTTTAAATGCTATTCAACCGGCGAATAATGTTCCTCAAGGAAATAGTTCAATGGGAATGAATATGGGTATGATGAATTCAAATCAGGGGATGATGAATATGGGTAATTCAGCAATGATGGGTGGCGGATTTTCTTCTGCACAACAGATACCGGTGCGTGGAGTGCAATTTTCAGATTTTAACGGAATGCCAAGTGTTGATTCCGGAGAAAATAGCAATATAAAGCTTTTGATGGATGTAAATATGGAGCTCACAGTAGAACTGGGGCGTACAAAAAAATCTATCAAAGATATTTTAGGAATGGGCGAAGGTACTGTTATTGAACTTGATAAATTAGCTGGAGAGCCTGTTGATGTATTAGTAAACGGACAATTGATTGCCAAAGGTGAAGTTGTTGTTATCGATGAAAACTTCGGTGTTCGTGTAACTGAAATCGTAGACCCAATGGAAAGATTAAGAGAATTAACATAATTTATTGTTGTAAATATTAAAGTACATCGAAAGATGTACTTTAATTAGTTTTATCTGTGAAAATGTTGTTGTTGGTTTTGTAGATAAAGTTAAGTTGTTGTTGGGGTTTTTTTCTTAATATGAAAAGTGTTTGTTGTTGGTTGTTGATTTTCATTTCATTTCAAATAGTATTACCGTCATTATCTTATGCACAAAATGATGTATCTTCAGATATAAGTGTTTATGAAAAACAAAAGCTTGAAGGTATAAAGAATGCATATAATAAGCAAAATGGTAACAAAAATGTTAATAATACTTATTCATCAGGGGTAAGAAATACTTCTTATTCATATTTTCGTTTGATTTTTTCATTATTATTGGTTTGTGCGATAATTTATCTTATTCATTTCTTTCTTAAGAAAAAAGCTAATTCTTTAGCGTCTCAAAACGGAGAAGACTCTTCCGTATTGTTGTCATTACCTCTTGGAATGGGAAAGAATGTACAAGTAATTTATATCGCCGGAAAGTTTCTCATCATCGGTGTTACTAATGATTCAATCAATTGTTTGGGTGAAATTACAGATGAGAAAGAGATTGATAATCTTAAACGATTGCGACAAGAACAAAAGCTTAAATCGGGCGAAGCTTTTGCAAATGTTTTTCAGGAAATGCTGAAAATCTCCGGAATAAAAAATAATAAGCAAAAAGATTTTGATTATGAAGAAAACAGTGTTGATTTTTTACAAGGACAAATTTCGAGAATAGATAGTTTAAGTGAAGAAAAAAATGAAGTAAATGAAACTGAAGTAAAAAAATAATATTAATCTATTCGAATTTGATTATTTATAAAAGTCTTTCAATAAAAAAGGGGGAGGGATGAAAAGACTATATACTTTTATTTTTGTTATACTGTATTTTTGTTTATGTACAGTTCCGGCTATTCCTCAAGATAGAGGAGCAGTTATGCCAATCCCTAAAATTGATTTAAATATTGAAGAGGCTCAAAGTCCGCAAGAAGTTGCTTTATCATTACAAATATTATTTCTTCTTTCTATAATAACATTAGCACCGTCAATTATGGTGTTAATGACATCTTTCTTGAGAATTATAATAGTTTTTGATTTTATCAAAAAAGCATTGTCCTTACAGCAGGTACCTCCGAATCAATTGATGTTTGGTTTAGCCTTGTTTATGACGCTTTTTATAATGTGGCCGACTTTTGAGAAAATAAATAATGATGCTATTCAACCTTTTATACATCAAAATGAACTTCCGGCTTCGGAACGTTTATCAATGGAAGATTTTTTCAAAAAGCTTGTTAATCCGATTCGTGATTTTATGTTACGTCAGACAGATGAAAAATATATCGGTTTTTTTATGAATATGCGAAATCTTCCGGCTCCGGAGACTTTTGATGATGTTCCTACTTATATTTTGATTCCGGCTTTTGTAATTAATGAACTTACTGTCGGTTTTGAAATGGGGGTATTAATCTTTTTCCCGTTTCTTGTAATCGATATGGTTGTAGCTTCAACATTAATGGCAATGGGGATGATAATGTTGCCTCCTGTAATGATATCTCTACCATTTAAGATAATTTTATTTATCCTTGTTGACGGTTGGAGTTTGTTGACTCAAGGAATATTTGTAAGCTTCATGTGATAACTTTTTCTTTGGGAGGGGGAAATGGGAAATTTTGTTTTTGATAGCGGATTCGTTCAATACATAATGTTTGATTGTTTGTGGAAAACATTGCTCGTCAGTTCACCTATGCTTTTAAGCAGTATGGTTTTGGGGTTACTTATTTCTATTGTACAAGCAGCAACTTCCATTCAAGAGCAAACACTTACTTTTGTACCTAAGATGGTTATAATTTTTTTAGCGATGATTTTGTGCGGACCATGGATTATTCACGTCTTACAAGAGTATACAGTAGGATTGTTTGATATGATGGGAACTATAGGTCAAAATCATTAAATGCGTTGATAGGAAAATAGGCTGGGGAAATGGAGTATTTTGTTTTTCATTTTGAAAAATTTCTTTTAGTATTCGTGCGTATTATGGGAGTGTTTTTTACTGTTTCTTTTTTCAGTTCCGACGCTTTACCGGAAACAATTCGTTTGGGATTAATTTTTTTAATTACGGCGACTATTTATCCTTTGGTAAGTGCTTTTGTTCCGGAGCCCAGCTCTAATATGATTGAATATGGTTTGTATGCCTTAGGAGAGGGAGTAATCGGGATTGCAATCGGTATGATTATGTCTGTCTATTTTACGGTATTTCAGTTAGCCGGGCAGTTTTTCTCGGTTCAGATGGGGTTTGGTGCAAGTGAAGTTTTTGACCCGTTGAGTCAAATCAGTTTACCGATTATGGGGCAATTTTTATATATGATTTTTACTCTTGTGTTTATGCTCGGTAACGGTCCTGCTTATATTTTAAACGGTTTGTTTGAATCTTTTTCAAGAGTAAATTTTGTTGATTTATTAAGAACGTCTATGACCGGTTCTAAGTACGGGCTTTTATCTTCAATGGGGGATTTATTTATTGTTGCATTAAAAATTTCTTTCCCGATATTAGCAATGTTGCTGTTTGTTTCCGTAACTCAAGGACTTTTGGCAAAAGCTTCTCCTCAGATGAATTTGCAAGCTGTTGGGTTTCAGATTTCGATTTTTATAGGTTTTGTTATTTTTATGGCTGTTTCTCCGGCGTTAGTAAATATTATTGGTAATATTATTGAATATACATTTGAGAATGTTTTGAATTTGATGGCGGAGATGGGGGATGGTTGAAAAAAACGATATTTTATTACTGAATATTCCGTTTGATTTACAACGTTTCGCATCGGCCGAATCAGAAGGACGAACTGAAAAAGCGACGGAACATAAAAAGCGTAAAGCTCGTGAAGAAGGACGTGTCGCTTTATCAAAAGAAATTCCGGCAGTTGCTGTGGCAATAGCAGCTTTTGGAACAATGGTAATTCTCGGAAAATATATATTCAAAGTATTAAGAAATAGTTTTGTTTATATTTTTGAAAATTATCAAAATTTATCTTTGCATAATCCAAAGTTGTATTTTGATACTTTGATTTTTCCTATGGTAAAGCTGTTTTTACCGATGGCAATTGTGGCTTTTGTTGTTGCTCTTGTGAGTAATTACGGTCAAATCGGAGGAATGAAGTTTTATTCAAAACCGTTGATTCCGGATTTTAAACGAGTAAATCCGAATATTTTTAAGTTTTTTCAAAAGCAAGTTTTTTCTCCTATAGGAGCTTTTAACTTGTTGAAATCAATAGTAAAAGTTGTGATTATTGTTGCAGTTGCATTTTTTGTAATAAAAAGCCACATCATGGAAATAATGGATTTATTTAATATGGATATATCGGCCGGATTTATTTTCATGTTGAAGGTTTGTGTAAAGATAGTCTTTTTTGTTATGATTTTGATGTTGATTTTTTCTATTGCGGATGTTTTTTTTGTGCATAAACAGCATGAAGAAGAATTGAAAATGAAAAAAGAAGAAGTTAAGCAGGAATTTAAAGATTTGGAAGGGGACCCGCAAGTAAAATCAAAATTGAAACAAATGTATCAAAGTTTATTGTCGCAACAAAAAATATTAAATGATATAGTGCCGCAGGCGGATGTCGTAATCACCAACCCGACTCACTTTGCGGTTGCATTGAGATATGACAGAGTCGTAGATGACGTACCGCGTGTTATTGCCAAAGGACAAGATGAGTTTGCACAGAAAATAAAGAAAGTAGCGGCAGAACACGGAATATATCTTTATGAAAATGTTCCGCTGGCACGTAAACTTTATGCGGATGTAAAAATTAATGATTATGTTCCGGAAACGATGTGGACTTTGGTAGTAACAGCATTGAAATTGGCGTATGAACATAAAGAAAAAATGGGGGAGGGTAGATAATGGCTAATAAACCAAAACAAAAAATGGAATTAAAAGATTGGGCTTCAATGTTTAGAGACCCTACTATGATTTTCGGGGCATTGATAGTTGTTGTAGTAATGATGTTGATTATCCCGATTCCGTCTTTTTTATTAGATTTTTTGATGTCGGTTAATCTCTTATTTGGGATTTTGATAGTTTTAACTGTCAGTTATACGCGAAAAGCTACTGATTTTTCTATTTTCCCGACAATGCTTTTGGTGACTACGATAATGCGTGTTGCAGTAAATGTCAGTTCTACTCGTTTGATTTTGACAGAGGGTGCGAATTTTGACGGAAAAATGGTTCGAGCATTCGGAGAGTTTGTCGTAGGTGGTTCAAATGATGCGGCAGGACTGGTAGTAGGTGTTATCATATTTGTAATTTTAGTACTTGTTCAGTTTATAGTAATTACAAAAGGTGCGACTCGTGTAGCTGAAGTTGCAGCACGTTTTTCTCTTGATAAAATGCCTAATTTGTTTATGGCGATTGATGTAGAGGTAAATAACGGTGCTATTACGGAAGAGCAAGCTATAGAAAAACGTCGTCAATTGAGTGAAGAATCACAGTTTTACGGAAACATGGACGGAGCATCGAAGTTTATTCAAGGTGACGTAATCCTTGGGATTGTTATTACTTTGGTAAATGTTATCGGCGGTTTGATTGTCGGTATTGTAATTCATGGCGAACCTTTTAGTGAAGCTTTGACAAATTATATTTCTTTAACAGTCGGTGACGGTTTGGTCGGTCAGATTCCTTCATTGCTAATAAGCTTTTCTACCGGTCTTCTCGTAACTCGTTCATCAGGAAATGACAGTTCTATCGGGGATACATTGTGGCAGCAAATCAGCAGATATGACAGAGTTTATATGATTGCCGGAATTGTACTTCTTGTACTGGCTGTACTTCCGGGATTTCCTCATTTAATTTTGATTGTAATGGGGGCATTGCTTATATTTTTCAGTAATCAATTGCGTTCCGGTGAAAAAAGAAAGCAGGCAAATATTGCAATGGCAGAACAAGAAAGTGCTGCTAAAAAGGAAATAAGCGGTGCTGAAAATTATGATTCGTTGTTGAAAGTTGATGAGTTGACTTTACATATCGGTTATGAATTGATTCCGCTTGTTAATGAAACCGACAACAGTATTATCAGTTCTATCAGAACAATGAGAAAACATTTTGCTGTTGAAATCGGTATTATTATGCCGGATATTCATATTCAAGATAATATTGAGCTTGAGCCGAACCAATATTCATTTAAATTACGAGGTCAGGAAATCGGAAGCGGAAGTATTCGCCCCGGCTGTATGATGGCGATGGGAAGTGACGATTTGGAACCTATTGACGGAGAAGAAACCAGAGAGCCGGTATTCGGACTTGCAGCGTATTGGATAAGAGAAGATGCACGTCTTGAAGCGGAAGAATTGGGATATACGGTAGTAGACCCAACGACAATTATTACAACGCATATTCAAAATATGGTACAAACTCATGCAGATGAGATTTTGGATAGAAAAGCTACGGAAGAATTGTTGAAAAAATTGGAAAAAGATAATTCTGCTGTTGTATTTGATGTTAAAGAGCTCGGATTTAAAAAAGGACAAATTCAGAAAATATTACAACTTCTTTTGCGTGAAGGTGTGTCAATTAGGGATTTGGCTTTTATTTTGGAAAGACTTTCCGATTGTTCTCCGGTAATGAAGCTTTATGCAATTGTAGAATATATACGTCAGGGAATGAAACGTGTAATTTGTAATAAATATAAAACAGATGAGAATGAGTTGTTTGTTTTATTAATTGATTCTGATATAGAAAAGTTGATTCAACAAAGTGTCAGAGAAACAGAAGAGGGAGAGCCGATTGTCGGATTAAAACCGCAGGCGTTACGAGCTATCCAACAAGCAATAGCTAATGCTGTCGGAAAAATACAAAGTGAAGGTTTCCCGGCTTTGATTATTACTAACTCACGTATTCGTCGTGCAGTTTGGGAACTTTGTCGTACGGTAAGTAAAAATATTGCCGTTATCAGCAATGAGGAAGTTACCGGAGATTTAAAACTTACGATTTACGGCAGAGTTGAATTGCCTAAGAAAAATGAAGATTAACACAGTACTGGATTTTAAGGGAGAGGGAAATGTATTACGATAAAATTATTGCACCGACTATTGAAGATGCTACACGCGAAGCAAAGCGAAAATATGGGCAAGATTGTTTTATTTTAGACACGAAAGAAGAAAAAGTTTTTCAAGATGGGATATGGGGTATATTTGGTAAAAAAAAGACCAGATGTACATTGACTTGTTCTGTTCCGGATAGTTATTTTAAACGCCAGAAATGTCTTGATATGCTTAATCAAAAGAATGAAAATTTAAAATCTTCAGAAGTGGATAACAGTAATACCGTTGTTAAACAAACTAGAAATGTAGAAGATGTTGAGAAGAAGACTGAAAAAAGTTCTGATGTTAATGATGATAATCTTGAAATGCGACTTATGGAGAAAATAGATAAAATTATTGAACGAAGAATGAGTATTCAAGCCGCAAAATCAGAAAGTTCTGATGTTATAAATAAGAATTTGAATGAATTACGCGAAATATTAGATAATAATGAATTTACCAGTTTGTTTATAGAAGAATTATTGGAAAGTCTCAGAAGAACTCTCTC
Source organism: Spirochaetota bacterium (assembly GCA_045133795.1). Taxonomy (GTDB): domain Bacteria; phylum Spirochaetota; class GWE2-31-10; order GWE2-31-10; family GWE2-31-10; genus RGIG8597. Next base: position 24,047 of record JBGUUT010000099.1, on the reverse strand, counting down.
CATTACTCAAATTGAAAATAGACTTGAAGTCCAAAAATATGCTTATAATTATTTGGAAAATTGTATTTCTAAAGTAATAGGTTCAGATGAACATCTTTTGTCAGAAAATGAAAAAAGTGTAATGGTTTTGGTTGGACCTACAGGAATCGGAAAAACAACAACTCTTGCCAAAATTGCAGCTAATGTCAAAATGAAAGAAAAAAAAGGCGTAGAGTTTATCACAATGGATGGTTATCGTATCGGAGCCAGAGAACAAATTGAAAGATATGCAAAATTAATTGGAATTAAGTGTACTTATACAGATACAAGTGAAGAGTTAAATAAGACAATTTTAATGTCAAAAGAATCACTTATTTTAATAGATACTACAGGGCGCAGTCAGCAAGACGGAATTAAATTGGCTGAAATGAGAGAGTTTTTGAGATTAAAAGCGATACTGCCGAATTTTGTTCTTGCAGTCAGTGCTACAACAAAACCTAAAGAAGTTCGTAATATTTTTAAAAATTTCTCTATTTTTGATTATGACCAAATTATTATTACAAAAAATGATGAATCTGATACTATCGGAAGTATTTTAAGTTGTGCTGTTGAATTTAAGAAAAAGATTATGTTTTGTACAAACGGACAAAAAGTTCCGTCAAATATTGAGAAAGTGTCTAAAAGTAGCTTAATGCAAAAAATCACAGGTTTTGCCCCGGAAGTTTATTTAGAAAATTTAGAATTTTAATTAAAAAAAGTTAGTTTTATTTTAGATAATGGGGGGGGGATAACGATAATAAACGGAGACTTATCTGAAATAGGGGTATGATATGGTGGATCAGGCCGAAGATTTAGTAAAAATGATGGGAGATTCTCGCAGAAATTTTGAGCATAAAACCAGAATTATTACGGTATCTAGCGGAAAAGGCGGAGTTGGAAAAACAAATATTGCAGTAAATATGGGAATTGCTTTTGCTCAGTTAGGCAAAAAAGTAGTTGTTATGGATGCGGATTTGGGATTGGCGAATGTTAATGTTTGTCTCGGAATTATTCCTAAGTTTAATCTTTATCAATTGATAAAAAAGCAAAAGACCATGGAAGAAATTATAGTTGATACGGATTACGGCATTCAAATTGTTGCTGGAGCTTCCGGTTTTTCAAAATTGGCTAATTTAAGTGATAGAGAACGTTCTGATTTTATCAGTGAGCTTGATGTTTTATCGTATGCAGATATTTTAATTATCGATACCGGAGCCGGAGTAAGTCAGAATGTGCTTGATTTCATAACAGCTGCGGATGAGGCTATTATTGTAACAACTCCTGAACCTACAGCTATTACGGATGCTTACGGTATTATAAAAATAATTGCTACCGAAATGTCAACTCAGAATATGGAATTGAAATTGGTTGTTAATCGAGTTTCTTCTATTACAGAAGGAAGAAAAGTTGCAGAACGTGTAATTAATATTGCCGGACAATTTTTAAGTGTCAAAGTTGAAAATTTAGGAATGATTTATGATGATCCGATTGTAGGTCAGGCTGCAAAAAAACAAATCCCTTTTTTACATTTGGATCCTAAAAGCAAAGCTGCTATTAGTTTAAAACATATTGTATCACGTCTTGAAGGTATTGATTTTAAAGAAGGCGGCGGCGGAGTCAGAAAATTTGTTATGAAATTAGTCGGTGCTCAATAATATTAGCGTTAGCGTGTGAAAAACAGGAAGGATATTTGTGAAAATTATTCTAAGCGGTATTTTTTCTTTTATTGGATTACTTTTAATTTTTATTATAAATCTTTCTAAAGATAAAGGGATTATCGGTTTATTAGTTTCTCCATTAGTGGGAGCCGGTGTTATTTTTGGAATTATCTTTGGAGTATTGGTGCTTTTATCAAAAATATTAAATGTAGATTCGATATTAGCGGAAAATGTGGAAGTAGAAAAAGAAACAAAAGAATCTTCAGATAATGCTTCTTCAATCGGAAATAATGTTAATTTCACTGTTAGTGATGATGCCGAAGTTGAAGAAAAGGTAGATTCTTCTATGCCGGAAGAAACACATGTGGCAGAAGGTGATGGTAATGACAGTAAGTTACCGGAAATAAATACAGATAAAAATTTAGATTTTCCGGATTTGGAAGGTGATGAAGCTTTAGATTCTGCAGAATCAGAAGGGACCGGTCATAGTTCGGAAGATTTTAATTCTTATGCAGAAGAGTTTAATTCGAAGAAAATTACTGCCGGAATGCCGGCCGAGGAAATTATAAAAGATAAAATAGGAGTCGCAGCAACTCCTGAAGATATAGCAAAAGGAATTAAAACAATTTTAAAACGTCAAGGCGGATTATCCGGAGATAGTTAAAATAAGATGAGAGACCAAAAGTCTCTTTTTTTAATTTTAGTCTATACATTAATTAAAAATGTTTTTTTGAAATTATTCTGGATTATTGATTGACTTTTAGGTACAATGCACAAATATTTTATAGTAGAAAGTAAATTTTTATTATTTGTTTATTAAAGGGGTGTTTTTTAATGGATAGTTTTGTGGATATTCCAGAAGAAGAACTATGGGTTAATTATAAAAAGACAAAAGATAAAAAAATAAGGGACTATCTTATTCAAAAGTATTCTCCTTTAGTTCATTATGTTGTCAGAAAAATTAATCTTGGCAAAACCGGAACTTTAGAAGCTGATGATTTAATTGGTTTTGGTTCTTTTGGATTAATGGATGCGATTGATAAATTTGACCCCGCAAAAAATGTAAAATTTAAAACTTACGCAGTTACGCGAATACGTGGTTCTATTTACGATGAATTACGTTCTATAGATTGGGTTCCGCGTTCAGTCCGACAAAAAGCAAAGGCTGTGGAACAAGCAATTAATGCTGTTGAGGCAAGAACCGGACGAACAGCAGAAGATCAAGAGATTGCTGATGAAATGGGAATGGATATCAGGGAATTTTATACAACAATGACAAAAATTTCAGGAACAACAATGTTGTCTCTGGATAATAATCCTTATCCCGGCACAGATGATAAAATTTCAATGATTGATACAATAGAGAGTCCTTCCAGTATAAATCCTGATGTTTCGGTAGAAAGAGAAGCGGTAAAGGAACTTGTTATAAAAGGTATTAATGAATTGCCGGAAAAAGAAAAGAAAGTTTTAATTTTATACTATTATGAAGATTTAACTTTGAAAGAAATCGGTGAAGTATTGAATGTTACGGAATCAAGAGTAAGTCAGCTTCATACAAAAGCTATTGTTCGATTGCGTGCAAAATTGGCAGAGATTAAAGAAGAAATTTCCTGATTTGTTTTTATGGTAATTTGAGGGGTATAATGGAAAAGCTAAGATTAATGCTGAAAAAAATCATCGAAGAAGAGGCTAATTTAGAGAGCATTGAGATTGAAAGTGAGTCTTTAGATATTGCCTTAGAAGAAGCTTGTTCAAAACTAAATGTTACTTTATCAGAATTGGATTATGAGATTTTAGAGTCCGGAGATAATGGGATTTTTGGTTTCGGTAAGAAAAAATATAAAATTCGTGTTTATAAAGCTAGAAATACATTAGATATTTTGGAAATGAGCGAATCTTCTTCTATTGATGATATGGATATTAATTTGGAAGAAACCCTTCAAAGTAAAGACGGGGAAGCTTTTGTTAGAATTACCGGAGAAGGTGTTTTACTTAAAGTTGTTGCACCTGTAAAAGACGGTCTTCCTGTAGAATTACAAGAAGTGTGTCAAAAATTGGAATTTCGTGGTTTTGAGCAATATGATGAAAATGTTCTAAATGAGATTATTAATAAAGCTGAAGGCGAATATATTAAAATTGGTACAATGCCTTTAAATGTTGTTAATGATTCAACAGCTAATGTTCAGGTAAGTGAAACTAAAATGCGTGCTTATATTATTATCAGTGCACCTGGACCCGGTGGATATGATTTAGATGTGGATCAAATTCGCAGTATATTAAAAAGTCACAATGTTATTGTCGGAATAAAAGAAGATGTTATTGAAAAGATATTGGATTATCCGGAATACGATACTCCTATATGGATTGCTGAAGGAATCAAGGTCGTAAATGGTGTAGATGCATCAATTACTTATCATTTTAATACGTCTAAGAAAAAAGAATTCCATGAGCAAAATAATGGTCAAATAGACTTTAAGAGTATGAATAATATTCAAAACGTTACAGCTGGTCAAGTTTTGGCGACAAAGAATTTGGCGACAACCGGAGAACCGGGTAGAACTGTAACCGGTGAAATTATATATAACAAGCCAGGTAAAGATTTTGTATTACAAGAAGGGAAAAATACAAAGGTATCAGATGACGGTTTAAATATTGTTGCATTAACAAACGGACAGGTAAACTTCAGTGCAGGAAAGGTTAATGTAGATGAAGTTTATATTGTTCAAGGTGACGTAAACTTAAAAACCGGACATATTTCATTCCTTGGTAATGTTATTGTTACCGGAAGTGTTGAAGATAATTTTAATATTACAGCAGAGGGTAATATTGAGATTAAAGGTTCTGTCGGAAAATGTAGGCTTGAAGCAAAGGGAAATATTACCGTAAGTCAGGGTATTATGGGTAAAGATGAGGCTTATATTAAAGCCGGCGAATGTCTTTATGCAAAATTTATTCAGCAAGTAAGTAAGGTTGAAGTCGGAGACAGTGTTTATGTTCAGGATGCGATAATGCAGTCTTATGTAGATGCAACAAAGGAAATTTGTTGTGTAGGAAAACGTGCGACAATAGTAGGTGGTGATTTACGAGCTGGAGAAACAATTAAATCCGGAACTATCGGTTCTCAATCCGGTACTGAAACAATTATAGAAGTAGGTATTGACCCTAAAAAACGTCAAGAATTGATGGAAGCTTTGGCGGAACAAGAAGCTGCATATAAAAAGCTTGAAGAAGTTCAAGTAAATTTCAGTGGTCTTCAGAATCTCAAAAAGCAGTTGCGTGATAAATTCCCTAAAGAAAAAGAGGAAATTTATAAAAATCTAAGTGAAGAAATAAATAGATTAAATGATGTAATAAGAAAAATGGAAGCAGTAATTGGTGAGTTAAATCAATATCTTGCTATGTTAAAAGGAAAAGGTTCTGTAATTGCAACGAAAATAGTTTATCCGCAAGTTAAGATTTATATTAAGAATTCAATGCTTCCGATAAGAACAGAATATAAAAAGATTCAATTTATTTTAGAGCATGAAGAAGTTAATGCAGTTCAATATATTGAAGAAAAAAAAGATGAAGATAAAAGATAACATATTAGAGGGGGAAAACATTTATGGCTGTTAATCCACTCGATCTTCAGACTAATTTCATGCAAATTAATAGTATTTCTAAAAGAGAAGTTCTATCTAAAGAGCAGGAAATATTGAAGCAAGAATATGTGACGGATTTATTAAAAAAAGAAAGTGAAAAAAATACGGAAAATGTTCGAGAACTTAAAGATTTAGAGCAATTAGAAAGTACAAACGACAGAAATAAGAAAAAAAAAGATTCAGAACAAAAAAATAAAAAATCAAAAGATGATAAAAATGAAAATGAGAATGTCCCGGATGCTGTTTTGAGAGAGGATGGAGTGGGCATTAAAATTGATACTGTAGGATAATTTTGTATGATATTTTTTAATATTATTATTGTATTTATCAATATTTTTATTTTGACAGTATCATATTTTATTTTTAAAAAGAAATTTGATTCTCGTTATTTGAATAAGGTTGTATTGGATAATACAAAAAAAGAACTTAATAATTTTATGCGTAGTATAAACGATGCTACGCTGAATAATTGCAATGTAATAGAAGCAAAAGTAGAAGATTTGAAAAAATTAATAGAAAAAGTTGATGTTAAAGCAAAAGAAATTGAATCTTTGATAAATATAGAGTTTAATAGGAATATTAATCAAATTAATGAAAGTACATCTGCATTTACAAAGAAGGTTGTTTCTCCTGACAAAATGTTAGCTAATTACAGAAAAAAGAATCAAACTGTTGAAAATAATCTTTTGAGACAAGATGAAATTGATGTATTAAAAAAAGAAATGGAAAAAATGGATTTGTTGGAAAAGGTTCGTTTTTTGCATAATAAAAAGATTTCAGTTCAAGAAATAAAAAAAATACTTTCTCTTCCCAGTGGAGAGTTTGAAGTTTTACTTAATGTTATGAACATGGATGATAAATTTTAATTTTTTAACTGGTTGAATCCGATAGGGGATAATAAACTTGGAGGACTTGAGATGAGCGAAAATACTTCAGCTATTTCTAATCATGAACGACAATTGATTCTCTTTGCTTTAGGTAAAGGGAATTATGGGATTCCTATTGAAAATGTATTTGAAATAAAAAAAATGGGAGAAATTACCGTAGTACCGAAAGCACCTAAATATATTGAAGGTGTTATTAACTTACGTGGTAATGTTATTCCGGTTATCGATTTAAGAAAACGATTTGGTATGGAAAAAATTGAATATACCAAGAAAACTAAAACTATTATCGTTGAAGTTAAGAAAAGACAATTTGGGTTAATAGTAGATTCAGTTGCGGAAGTAGTAACATTGAATCAATCTCAAATAGAGCTTTCTTTACCTACGGTTTCTGGTTTAAAAGCAGAATTCATTAACGGAATAGGTAAGCTTGAGGACAAATTGATTATTATTCTTGATATTACGAGAATTCTTCAGAGTGAGGAAGATATTGTAATTGAAGAATAAGTGGAAATGATGGAGTTTTATAATGGGAAGTGAAAAAATTTCTTCGGAAGGATTTCAGAAATTCGCCGAGTTAATTCACAGCATTTCCGGAATTTATTTGAAAGATTCAAAGGTGACTTTACTTTCTAATCGTCTATCAAAGCGAGTAAGAGAGTTAGGCTTGCGGTCTTTTGAAGATTATTATGACTATGTGGTTTCTGAGAATAAAGAAGAAATTATTGAAGTTATAAACGGGATTTCAACAAATGAAACTTGTTTTTTTCGGCATAATTCACATTTTACCGCATTATTTGATGTGATAATTCCGGAATTTATTAGCAGAAGTCATTTCCCCTTAAATATATGGTGTGCTGGTTGTTCTACTGGAGAAGAACCTTACACCATTGCAATGTTGGCAAAAGAACGTGGATATCTAAATCGTAAATATATTCGAATTGATGCTTCTGATATAAATACGGAAGTATTAAGTTTAGCTGCTCGCGGTATTTATGATGATAAAAAGTTTAGAGAAACAGATTCAAGTTATATTAAAAGGTATTTTAAACAGTTAAACGATAAGAATTATCTTCTCGATGAAGAAATTCGTCATTCAGTAAATTTCTTTCGATTTAATCTTATTCATGATTCTACCGATAAAAAATATGATATCATTTTTTGTAGAAATGTAATGATTTATTTTGATAGAGAAGATCAGACTAAAGTTGTTGCTAATTTTTTTAATGCATTAAATCCTGAGGGATATTTTTTCTTAGGACATGCAGAATCTTTGTATTTTATGGATTCAAGATTTAAATTTAAAAAGATTCAGGATGCGCCTGTATATTACAAAGAATGATTAAGACATCTGTAATGGATAAATTGTTAGAAGGAGATTTTCAACAATGGTAGATATTGATGAAAGAAAAATATTAGAAGCTTTTCTGGAAGAAGTAAAAGAACTTTTGGAGACCTTAAATCAAAGATTGCTGGATCTCGAAAATTCTCCTGAAGATACAGACGTGATAAATGAAATTTTCCGTCTTACTCATTCAATAAAGAGTGAATCTGCATTAGTCGGATACAAGAAAATTTCAACACTTGCTCATAAGATGGAAGATATTTTTGAGCGAGTTAGACGTAATGTTCTTTTAGTGAATACAGAAATTATGGATTCTCTGTTTGCTGCGTTTGACAGAATTATGAAATGTTTAGCAACAGTAGAAAACGGTGAAAATGAAGAAGATGTTGATATTACAGATGTTGTTAATCCTTTATTAGCAATATTAGATGAAGAAGCGGTTCCTGCTTCGACGGCAACAGCTGTAAAAGCTGCGGATCTTCCTCAACCGGAAAATGTACAACAAGGTGACGGGACTGTAATGAACGTAAGTGTCAATAATTTAAAGTCCTTAGATGTAGAATTTACAGAAATCGAAAAAAGTCAGATTGAAGATGCAGTTGAAAAAGGTGAGAAATTATATAAAGTTCTTTTTCATATAGAAGATGACTGTGATATGAAATATCCGAGAGCTTACCTTGTATTCAATAATTTTGAAAATACAGTTACTGTATTGAAAACTGTTCCTGATATTGAGAAAGAAACAGAAGATGCAAAATTTAGTGAGGTTGCTCTTTATATATTATCTTCAGTTCCGGTTGATGATTTAAAAGACTGTGCTGATGTAGACCAGATAGATCGTTTAGAAATCAGTGAGATAAGCTTAAATATGGCTATCGGAGTCGGAGATTTATTGACAGCCGATGAAATTCAAAAAGCTGAAGAGATGGAACAGGCGTGGGCAGAAGATTTGGTAAGACAAAAAATGGAAGAACAGCTTGCCGAAGATAATAAACCTCAACAAGCTCCACAGCAAGAAACTAAAGCTCCGGCAGCTAAATCTGCGACAAAAACAGCTGGTTCTGGAGAAAAAATAGTTCAAAAACAAACTATACGTGTAGATACAGAACGATTGGATGAATTGATTAATTTAGTTGGAGAATTGATTATTAATCGTTCCAGATTCATGCAGATTTCTGATAAAATCACAGATAGTTCATCTATTCAAGAGTTGAAAGCAGAAATTGAAGATGCGACTTCTGAATTGGAAAGAATTTCCGACCAAATGCAGATGAAGATGATGCAGACTCGAATGGTGCCTGTTGGTACAGTTTTTTCAAAATTTCCGAGAATGGTTCGAGATTTGGCAAATTCATTGCATAAGAATATTCATTTGGAAATTATTGGTGAAAATACAGAAATAGATAAGACTGTAATTGAACATTTAGCAGAACCGTTGACTCACTTAATTCGTAACAGTGTGGATCACGGAGTTGAATCTCCTGAAGAACGTGAAAAGAAAGGTAAGAATCGTGAAGGTCATGTAACATTAAAAGCTTATCAAGAAGGTTCTAATATTTACATTGAAGTTGAAGATGACGGAAATGGTTTAAATATTGAAGGTATTAAAAATAAAGCTTTGGAAAACGGAATTGTTACTCCGGCACAATTGGTTGGTATGCCTGCTCAAGAAATTTACGATTTTATTTTTGCTCCGGGATTTAGTACAAAGAAAGAAATTAGTTCTGTTTCCGGACGCGGTGTAGGTATGGACGTTGTAAAAACTGAACTTGTAAAAATGCGTGGACGCATTGATATTTCGACAAAGCTTGGTGAAGGTACAAAGTTTACAATCGTTCTTCCTTTGACAACAACAATTGTTGAGGCCTTGCTTGTAAATGTTGATGAAAATATTTTTGCTATTCCGATTAGTGTCGTTGAAGAAACTTTAAAAATCAATCGTTCGGAAATTAAAGAATTTGATGATTATCAAGTATATAATTTAAGAAATGAAACATTGGCAGTTATTCAGCTTTCTGATTTAGTTGGTATGGAACGAATAAAGAAAGATGATGAAGATGTATATATTGTAGTTGTATCTTTTGAAAAGAGACGTATCGGTCTTATTGTTAATAACTTGATGGGTGACCAAGATATAGTTATTAAGGGACTGGACGATGTCTTAAAGAATAATGAAGGTGTTGCCGGTGCTGCGGTATTAGGGGATGGACGTATTGTTTTGGTTCTTGATACAAGTACTTTAGTAAATGCAACATTAAAAGAAATAAATAAACTTGCTCATGATTATGACTTAAATGGTGACGGTGTAGATGAAGCATTTACGTTATCAAGCTTGTATGATAATTTAAATCATTCAGAAGCAGAAAAAGTCGTTGAAGAGAAAAAAGAAGTTGAGTCTAATGTTGAAACTTTAGATTCGAATAAAAAAGAAGACCCTGCTAATGCTGAGGATAATTTAAAGAAGATAACAGATATGTTTAACGATATTCGTGAATAATTATGAATTCTTTTTTAACAAGGAGAAAAGATGGGAGCAAAAATTGTTTTAGCGGATGACCTTTCTTTTATGAGAATGGTTCAAAAAGAAATATTAGAAGAAAAAGGATATACAATTGTCGGAGAGGCGAGTGATGGAATTGAGGCAATAGAACGTTATGAGACTCTTAGACCGGATGTTATTATCCTTGATATAACAATGCCTAATATGAACGGTCTTGATGCGATGCATAGAATTTTTGAATTTGACAGAGCAGCAAAAATTATTATTTGTTCTGCATTGGGGCAGCAACAATTAATTGTTGAAGCAATAAAAGCCGGAGTAAAAGATTTTATTGTAAAACCTTTTAAACCTGAAAGAATTTTGTCAGCTATTGAAAAAGCATTGAAGTAATGTAGGTATGGAAAGAATTAAAGTTTTTGTTATTGATGATTCGCCGATTTATCGTGAGATAATGAAAAATATTATTGAATCCGACCCGGATTTAGAATATGTAGGATTTGCAGTTAATGGAGCTGCGGCGGTCAAAAAATTAGATTTAATAAATCCGGATATAATTACTTTAGATATTGAAATGCCGGAAATGAATGGGATTGATACTTTAAAGTATATTATGAAAAACAATCCTAAACCGGTGATAATGGTAAGTTCATTTACACGAGCCGGAGCTGATATAACATTGCAAGCTCTTGAAATCGGTGCGGTTGATTATATTCAAAAACCGGAAGATAATGAGCTTGAATATAATTTAAATTTCTTAAGAAGTGTTTTGTTAGAGAAAATCAAGACTTTTGCAAATTTTAAATTTCACAAAAATAAGTTTAAAGATATTGCTAAAGAAGATGGTTTTCCGGTAGTGGGTGGGTTGCCGTCTTTTGATATTCCTAAGGTAAGGAATCAAACTATAGATGCGATTTGTATCGGGTCTTCAACCGGCGGAACAGTGGCTCTTACAGAGATAATTCCGAAATTACGAAAAGATATCGGTGTGCCGATTTTTGTTGTTCAACATATGCCAAAGATGTATACAAAAAGTTTTGCAGCACGTTTAAATACATTGTCAGAATTGGAAGTTGTTGAAGGGGTAAATAATGACCGTGTTGAGCCTAATAAAGTATATATTGCTCCCGGCGGTCATCAGATGAAAGTTGTCGGCGGAAGAATCGTTGTTGATGACAGTGACCCGGAAAATGCACATAAGCCGAGTGTTGATGTATTATTTCATTCTGTGAAAATAGAATATAAAGATAAAATATTGGCGGTTATTTTAACCGGAATGGGAAGTGACGGAGCCGCCGGAATAGCAGAAATTAAAGATGCGGGTGGTTTTACGGTTGCACAGGATGAAGATTCTTGTGTTGTGTTTGGAATGCCCGGAAGTGCGATAAAAACCGGTAAAGTTGATAGAATTATTCCGTTGGGAAAAATTGCTAATTTTATTAATGATTCTGCAGAATATTTGAAAGGATATTAATATTATATTGACTGTTTAGTGAGTTATGTCATTATTAATAAAGCATGACAATTCTATATAAAAGTGTTAAGTACACAAAAGTATTGTTTGTTTTATTTTAATGTAATTAGCTTAACAAACGGTCTTTTTTTTGTTAAAGCTAATAGTACTAAGTTTTTTTAAGTGAAAGGTCAAAATGAACAAGGCAAGTTTTAGTAAAGAACAATTTGAATGTAGTACAAAGAAAATTCAGACTTTGATTAAAGAAAGAGAAAATTTCTTTTTCTATTTTTCTCCAGATTTTGATTCTGTTTGTTTCAGTTTAGCGTTTGCACTTTATTTAAAACATATTAAGAAAAATGTTTTGATTTATTTTCCGCTTGAAAAAGACGAATGCTTTGATTTCTTATTTAAAATTGCGAATTATAATAAAATTCCGATTATTTTTACTTTGAGTGATTTGATAACCGAACTATCCGCTAAAGAATATGTATTTTCAATTTTTGATACGCCAAACAAAGCGTTATTGCCGGATTTTGATGCAGTATATTCTATTTTTAAATCATATAAGTTGCAAGAGTCAATAGAAATAGATCATCATTTTGGAAATGACAGTGAACAGATTTTTCCTAATTCACTTTCATTATTTAAATATGCAAATTCATGTTGTGATATTATTGCTGATTATTTTTTATTGTGCGGAGCAAATGAGATAGGCTGGGAGGATGTGTGTTTCCCACGTAATATTGTTTTAACATTATTAACTGGGATTTGTTCTGATACGCAATTGGGAAAATTTTGTCAGGTTGCGGAAGAAAAAAATTGGTTTGATTTTTTAACGAATCGATTAGGACAGTTGACTCGGAAAGATTCTGCTAATTTAAAAACTCCGCAGGAAATATTTGATGTTATTACGAGAAAAGATAAAGTAAAATCAATTCTTATTGAAAAAATGATGAAAAACGAAATAATTAGAAACGGATTAGGAATATTATCTATACCTAATGTAGAAAAAAGTGAGAACTTATTGTCGGATGATGGATTATTTTGTTCACTGGAAGAAGTTTCTGATGATTTGGTGAATATATTGCCTGAGAAAGCCGGTAAAGTCGGTATATTTGTTTATTTTGACGGTAAAAAAGAAAAATATATGATTAAAATTCGTAGATCTACAACTTTTCAAGATTTAGACCTTCGAACTTTAGATGTATTACTAATGGATTTGTTTAAAGATAATTTTAGCGGTGGCGGAGGACACCCCGGAGCTGTAAGCTTTAGAGTATCGCAAAATATGAAATATGAAGATTTTTCAGATACTGTTAATAAATTATTTTCTATAATGTCAACAAAATACTTTGCTGATTAAAAAGGAGGTTCTCATGTTAACAAAAGAAAATTTTCTACGTGAAATCCCTAAAACAGATCTTCATGTACATCTTGACGGATCTTTGCGTCTTTCGACTTTGATAGAACTGGCGAAACAAAAAAATATAACATTGCCATCTTACACTGAAGAAGGAATGCGAGAGCTGGTATTTAAAGATAAATATGAATCATTAGATGATTATTTAAAAGGCTTTTCTTATACAGGTTTAGTAATGGATACAGCCGAGTCTTTAGAACGTATAGCTTATGAGTTTGCCTTAGATAATTTTAATGAAGGCGTGCGATATGTAGAAGTTAGATTTGCACCGCAACTTCATATAAATGATTCACTTTCTTTTGAAGATGTTGTTAAGAGTATTGACCGAGGAATGCGTAATGCATCAAAAGAAATCAATAAGAATATTCCGGAAAATGAACCGGAATTTCGTTACGGCTTGATTGTTTGTGCGATGAGATTCTGCAACGCGAATTTCTCTTCTTATTATAAAAACTTTTTTAATTTACATAAATATTCATCTGAGCGTGAATGTATCAGTTTAGCTTCGTTAGAATTGGCAAAAGCTGCCGTAAAGCTTAGAGACGAGTCTGATATTCCTATTGTTGGTTTTGATATTGCGGGGAGTGAATGGGGATATCCGGCAGATGAACATAAACAGTCTTATGATTATGTTCATAAACATTTTTTGCATAAAACCGTTCATGCCGGTGAAGCTTCCGGTCCGGAATCGATTTTTTCTGCAGTAACTTCTTGTCATGCGGACAGAATCGGTCATGGTTTGCAGCTTTTCAGAGAAGATAAAATAGTAGATTCTTCGATTCAAGATAAAAAGCTATATATATCGGGATTAGCGAATTTTCTTGCGGATTCTAGAATTACGGTGGAAGTTTGTTTGACAAGTAATTTGCAGACAATGCCGGAATTGCAAGATATAAAAGAACATTCTCTTTCGAAGATGTTAGATAATCGTCTTTCTGTTTCAATTTGTACGGACAATCGTTTGGTTTCTAATACGAGTGTTTGCAAAGAATTAAAATTGATGACTGATAATTTTTCTATTTCAGAAAAAATGTTTAAAGATATTGTTGTTTATGGTTTTAAGCGTTCATTTTTTTATGGTTCATATTCAGAGAAAAGAAAATATGTAAGAAAATGTATTGCTTATTATGAATCTATAGTTCAGAAATATTCAAATGGAAAATGAAGCTAAGTCTGATTCTTGTTATAACTGTGATTTCTTGAAGCGTAGCTTGAGTTCCAATAATGTATTAGTTTATTTGTGTCAAAAATGGCAATTAAAGTGTAATAGGGTAATTCCCTACAAAATAGTGAAAGATTCTATCGGTAGGGAATGCCCTTTTTTTATTGCAAAGCAAAAGAAATTAGAATTATCAAATGATAAGAATGAAAAAAGCGGTTTTAATATTATCGCTTGATGAAAACTATTTCTTTTTTTTATTTGTAACTGTTATTTTTCTGTTTTTATCTTCTTTCGGAAATTTTATTTTTTCTTTTTTATGTTTTTCTTTTTTCTTATTAATCTTAATCTTTTCTTTTTTTACTTTATTTTCTAAGTTAAATATTTTGTAGTTGAATAGATAAGTGATAAATAAAAAATGACGGATAATTACAGATGGAATTGAAAAGAAGTTCTTTATTTTTTTGTGTAAAGCGTACCGAATTCTATCAGTTGGTTTTATTATTTTTTCACCTATTTCATAAATAAAATCTTCTATGATTACGGATACACCGTTTGGCAATTTTTCTTTCTGTTTTGATAACCAATATTCTGCTTTTGGATTTTTTTTACTGATTATTAATAAATTAGGTGCAATTTTGTAGATAGAAGTAAGTAATTTTTGTTCAAAATCCTTTTTATACTTTGTGTGATAAACTCCCATTAATTTTATTCCGGGATATGAATCTTTAACATTTTTTTCTGCACCTTTGATTAATTTTTTTGAGCTACCTAATAGATAAACGCTTTGTTCTATTTCAGTAAAATATGAAAGTAGATGAATTGCAAAGGAAAAAGGTGTTAATATCGGCTGACGATATGCCGGCAATACCGAATAGGCTTTTTTACTTAAAAAGTTTAAACCGTTTCTGATACTTTTTGAAACCGGAATAACCAAATCTGCACTGTTGATAATATTAAAAAGTTCTTTATGAAATTTCGCACTCATCAATAAATGCTTATTCAAAAGAATGATTCTGGCAGGATAATTTTGTTTTGAAAGACGATATATTTCTTGCATCATTTCGTCTTCTTCCATTATATCTACATTTACTCCAAGAAGTTTCAATCTCGGCATTTAATACTCCTAATTATTGAAACATTGACAGAACAGATACAAAAAATATGCATGCTGTTTCACTTCGCAGAATATTATCAGAGAAGTTTATTGCTGTAAAGTTTTTACTTTTTAGGGAATTAACTTCTTCAGCGGTAAAATCGCCTTCAGGTCCCATGATAATCGCAACATTTTTTATATCAGTAAACTTTTTATCTAGGCTGTTCCATTGAATTCCGTCAAAACTTCCCATGAATCCCAGTTCGTCGGCTTGTAATACCGGAATATTATTTAACATAACAGCTTCTGAGATAGTCGGAATCCCTTTTCGTCCGGATTGCATAGCCGCTTCTTTTAAAATAATTTGCCAGCGTTTCAATTTGTTATTTTTTTTATCTAGTTGTATTACTGTATTTTTTGTAACTACCGGAATAAAATGGTCTACTCCGATTTCTGTAGCTTTTTGCAATATTAATTCTGTACGATCGCCCTTTAATAAAGGAAAATAAAGTGTCATTTCAAATTTTTTAGAATGCTTTCTTTCAAAAACAGAAATCGGCTTCATTTCAACAACTTTTGAATTGATTGAAATTACTTCACAAGAAAATTCTTTACCTAAAGAATCTTCTACTATAAATTTTTCACCGATACGAATTCTTAAAGAACGAGTAAGATGTTGATAATCATCACCATCAATAAAAGCAGAAGAATTTTGTTCTAAAACATCATTGATAAATAACTTCTTCATATAATCTGACCGTTTATGAAAAATATACTTCGGATATTTTTTCTAAGACTTTCTTTTTTACTGTTTCATAGTCTCCGGGAATTGTTACGCCGGCAGCTACTCGATGTCCGCCGCCACCGAAGAAATTACAGATAGCCCCGACATCATATCCCGGAGCACAACGCATACTTACGATAACTTTATTTTCAGCCGTATTAACTTTAAAATAAAGAAAAATCTTTCCGGATTTAATAGATGTCATTTGTTGAAACAGAAGTGCGGAACTTACTTTTTCGCCACATTCATTTTCATCTTTATCTGTTTGATATGTATAAATAATTTGTTCGTTTATTTCAGATTCGATTCTGTTGAGTATTCTGCCGAGTAATTTTATTTCGGTTGTATTATTATTAACAAACATTTTATCGTATGTTTCTTTCGGGTCTGCACCTTTTGAAATCAGCAAATATGTAAAAATTAACGACATATATTTGTCTGTTCTGATGTGTTTATAATAACCATTGTCTGATAAAATTCCGTCTAACAGAATTTGAACGACAGTTTTATTTTTATCAAATGAATAATCCATATAGACAAGTAACATAAAAATTATTTCGGTAGCTGAAATTAAATCAGAATCAATGTAATTTACTTTTCCGAAATTTTCATTTGTAATATGATGGTCTAAAACGACAACTTTATCTAAAGGTAATTCAAAATCAACATCAATGCGATCAAGTGAAGAAGTGTCTACTACTATAAATAAATCTATATCATCAATATTTTCGACATTATTGGTGTATAATTTTTCATAATCAGCCATGTAATTGTTGAAAGGTCCGTTAGAGTAAATAATTACTTCTTTTCCCCTTTCACGCATTGCCAAAGCCAATGAAACTTGTGAACCGATACAATCCATATCAGGATTTTTATGACCAAAAATTATTATTTTTTGTGCATTATCAAGTTCTTTTGCAATTTCAGCAAATTCTTTGGGAAATCCTTTTACTGTTTCAATAGTAGATTTAATGTCCATAATGTTGCCTTCTCTGTGCTACTTTTTTAGTAGTTTTATAACGTAACATTATTTATATTCTTTGTCTAGTTTAATTGGCTTCTGTTCAGTGGGGCAAAATTATGATATAGAAAAATGTTAATTTTCAGGAGTGAAATTATGAATGATAAGTTAAATAGATTTTTGAAACGAATAAAGGGGAAGAAAGTTTTAATACAGGGACTTGGACTTAACAAAGGCGGAACCGGGATTGCAAGTTTTTTTATAAAGCACGGAGTTCCGATAAAAATTACAGATTTAAAAACTGAAACGGAATTAGCTCCGTCTATTTCTGAACTTGATAATTTAGGTGGTGATGTAACGTATGTTTTGGGAAAACATAATATAGAAGATTTTATAGATGCGGATATTGTAGTAAAAGGACCGGCAGTGTCACCGGAAAATGAGTATATAAAAGCTGCGATTGATAACGGTGCGGAAATTTTAAGTGATTTGTCTATATTTATGGAAAATTGTCCGACGGAAAAACTTTTTGCCGTAACCGGAAGTAAAGGAAAATCGACAACAGTTTCAGTTTTATATTCAATTTTGAGTGCTTATACAAAAAATTGTTTTTTAGGCGGAAATATATCGATTTCACCGTTATCATTTTTAGATGAGCTAAATGAAGAATCGCTTGTAGTGTTGGAATTATCAAGTTGGCAATTGCGAGATTTGGAATTAGCAAAAGCGAATGTCAGATTTCCGTATGTAATTTTTACTAACCTTATGCATGACCATCAAAATTATTATAATTCTATGGAAAAATATCTTGCAGATAAACTCATAATTGCAAAGTATCAATGTGAGAATGATTTGCTTTTTATACCGCAAAAAGATTCATATATTAAGAAAGATTTGTTTTGTAACGGTCAAAAAATACTTTGCTTCGGTGAAAAAGATGACACGGCGGATGTTTATTTCGATGACGGTGTAGGTTATTGTCACGATAAAGCTTTATTTAATGATGAAAAAATACAGGTTCCGGGAGAACATATTCGCAATAATTTATTAGCAGCTGCTGCATTGTGTCATTTGGCACTGAATATTGATAAAGAAACTTTGTCTAAAGGCATAGAAAATTTTCACGGCGTTCCTTTCAGAATGGAGAAAATCAGAGAATGGAATAATGTAACTTTTATCAATGATACGACTGCAACGATTCCGGAAGCTGCGGTGTGTGCCGTAAAAAGTATTAATACAAAATCGCTTGTATGGATTGGCGGCGGAACGGATAAAAATCTGGATTTTGCATGTATAAAAGAAATAGAAGCTATTCCGAGAATGATTTATTTATTAAAAGGAAGCGGAACAGATAAAATGAAAAATGTTATGTCTCGCAATGATGTGACAGAAGCTTCATCATTGGAAGATGTTTTTTCTGATATGTTACCGAAATTGAAAGCCGGAGATGTCGTGTTACTTTCTCCGGGATGTACAAGTTTCGGATTGTTTCAAAATGAGTTTCACCGTGGGCGAGTATTTAACGAATGTGTTAATAAGCTATGAAAATAAAAGAAATACTGCGTGAATTGATTGCTTGCGGTCGAAACAGAACTCAATATATTTTGGAATATTTAACATCGTTGGGATTAGCGGTCGATGTCCAAGAATATTTACCGGGACATAAAAATATTGAGTTTGTAACATCAAATGATAAGGCAAAACAGGATATAATTTTTTTTGTTCATCATGATATTTCTTTAAAAACTCGTGAAGGTGCTAATGATAATACTTCGTCGGTAGCAGTTTTGTTGGCTTTGGCTAAGAGTATCAGAGGAAAAGCTTTTCCGTATAATATTCGTCTCGTATTTACTGATAATGAAGAATTACTCGGTGCACTTTCACCGTCGACAACGGCGGAAAAACTTCAGCAGATTATGCCTCATGTCGGTTCGTTTATGTATTTGAGTAAGTTTCCGGATAAAAAAAATATTCGTCATATTATTGTGATGGAGCTTTCCGGAATCGGTGATTCAATTTATGTAGCTTCTCAAAGCGGCAATGTGATGACTGATGTGAGTTTAAATAAAAAACTTTTAGATATTGCAGAACGCAACAATTTTCAATCGGTACAATTAAAGTTGCCTTCAACAGATATGTTAAGCGTGAAAGTTTTCGGAGTTTCCGGAACGGTAATCGGGGCAATACCGTATTATCAAGCTCAAAATTATGTAATGCAGGGAAAAATGTTTCCTGCTGTATGGCAAAATATTCATTCTGAAAAAGATAATCTGTTTGCAATTCAAGAGAAGGCGTTGGAAATGATGAAAGATTTTTTATTGCATATTTTGGAAGAACTGTAGTTTTGGATAGGTGTCAGACCTTGATTCTGTTTTGGGATTAAGGTCTGTCCCCAATCCTCTTTTTGTATATCTTTTGTAAAGAAATGAGGCAAACAATTTTTCCCCATTCTAACTGTTGTGTAAAAAAGGGGGAAAATCATGCGAAAACCGCGACAATTAAAAAAGAACGCCTATTACCACGTAAGCAACAAATTTCATAGATTTATTCAAATCATTATGAACGACAGAATTAAAAAATATCTGCTGACGTTAATTCACGCCGCCACAAAAAAGTTCAAAATGAAAATAAAAAATATCTGCATTCTCGACACGCACTTTCATATGGAAATCAAGCCCGGCGAAAATGAAAATCTGTCAGAAATCATGAAATATATTAAGCAACGCTTCACACAATGGGTAAACAGGACTTTCAATTCAGAGGGAAGTGCGTGGAAAGACAGATTTTTCAGTCGCATTATTGAGGATTTGACGGATTTAGTGCGGGTTTTTGTGTACATAGAGGAGAATGTCATCCGAGCCGGGCTTGGAAAGCGGGCGGCGGATTATCCTTTTTATGAGGTGTGGGAGAATGTCACGGAAAAAGATTATTCTCCGGGGGAATAAGGGACAGACCCCGATTCCAAGAGAAGGCGTTGGAAATGATGAAAGATTTCTTATTGTGTCTTTTAAATGAAGTATAAAGATAAGTATAAAAGTTTCAGTAGTAAACAGAATTGTCTTGTTATGTGAAAAAAAGCTTTCTGGTATTTAATTTGCTTTTCTTCTCCTAAATATAAATATTAGGAGTTATACGTGAAAAAAATAATTAAGAATGTTTTTTTTATTCTTACTATGATGTCATTTATCATAGCATGTTCCGGCGGAGTAGAAGATTCGTCTCCGAGTCCTTCCCCTTCACAGGATAAGGATGGTACATTAACTGTACTTTTACGTCCGGTAAATGATTATCAGCCGGAAGGTGGTTGGAAAGTCGATTTGGTTCAAGGAAGTAAATCAACTTCTGAAACTGTAAAAGGAACGCAGGCAAAGTTTACTAAAGTTGAGTTTGGAGATTATACAATAAAAATAACAGCTTTGGATGCTGACGGTAAGTCTCTTTTTTCAATTGAGAAAGACTTTTCTATGAAACGAACAATTCAAGCTTTTGCGATTGATATTGAAAGTCAAACTCCGGGTGTGGATTTTTCGGTTGTTACAAAACTTCCGCAAGAAATAACAAGAGTTGTTGTGGATTGTGCTACTAATGCAGATTCAAAGACTTACGATTATAAAAACGGCGAAAAGTTTTCATATAGTTTAGCGGTTAGCGGGAATTATACATTTAGCTTCTCATTTCAAGATAATGCCGGTGTAGAATATTTTAAGACAACAGAAACAGTTGCCGTAGAAAATGCAACAAAGTCTGTTTCGTTGAATCCGGAACAAGTTAAAGTTACTCCTTTGTATTTTAGTCTGGCAGACGGATTGGCTGTAGCTGCCGGAGATTCATTGGTTATTACTTGTAATTCTTCTGTTTCCGGAATTTATTATACTACAGACGGTTCTATGCCAAATGAAAATAGTGCACGTTTTATGAATGCAGTTACAATTGATAAAAATATGACTGTGAAAGCTGTAGCGTATTTGACTGTTGACGGAACATCAATCTCTTCTGATGTAAAAACTGCAGCTTATACAGTAGATAATAATTTACTCAAAGCTCCGGTAATCAGTGGAGTAACGGAAGGAAAGGTTTATAATTCAGGTGTTACTATCAGTATTTCTAATCCAAATGCAGAAGGTGATATTTATTATGCATTGGATGGAACAGAACCGTCAGAATCTAATACTAGATATTCAAGTGATATAAAATTAAGTGATGTTAAAGTTTATACATTAAGAACGGTTGTAAAATCAGGCGCTAAAGCGTCTGCTGTTGTTACAGTGAATTTTGAGATAAAAAAAGACACTGTTTCTGCTCCGGTTTTCGATCCGGCTTCCGGCAAAACTTTTAGTAATACAGCAAGTATTACTGTTACAAGCAGTACTGTCGGTGCAAGTATTTATTACACAACAGACGGAAGCGAACCGTCAGAATCAAGTACTAAATATTCTGGTGCAATTCCTTTGACGACAAACAGTGATTACACAATAAAAGCCGTAGCTATAAAAGACGGTGTAAAAAGTACAGTGACAACTGCTAATTATACGGTGAATATTTCAAAGGATATAGTAGAAACTCCTGTAATAACTCCTGCAACAGGGACTTTTACATCAGCTCAAAGTGTCACAATCAAATGTAATACAACCGGAGCTGATATTTATTATACAATTGACGGAAGTGAACCTACAGAATCAAGTACTAAATATTCTAATGCTTTCCAAGTAAGGGCTACAACTACTGTAAAAGCTATTGCTGTAAAATCCGGTTGTGAAGATTCTTCTGTAGCGACATCTACTATAACAATAAATATTACCCCTCCTTTTAATGGTATCCAGATATATGTAGAAAAATCTTTAGGGTATGACCAAATTCATTATTGGGAATGTTCTAATAAAGGATATACAGATACATCTTGGCCGGGAGTGGCAATGGATGATAAAACTGATAAAGATTATTATGTTTATGAGTTTGAAAATGCAGACAGTGTAAAGTTACTTATTACAAAGGGTAGCGGTGATAAATTATGTGGGGCTGATATAGAAATAAAAGCAAAAGGTAGTTATAAAATTACAAGTAGCGGTGCTGAGCCTTTTTCTACAGTACCTCAACCTCCTACAGTGACAGTACCGACATCAGCAAGAGTAGACGGAACTTTTACTATTACAGTCGCAAGTTCTACAGATTTGACATCTGCAAACATAACAATCGACGGAAAATCTAAAAAGTTAGTAAAGGGCGATAATACTTTTAATGTTGTTGATTTTACAGATTCAGCTAAAACTCTTTCTGTGTCAGGAAGCGTTGCTAATGCTGCAGGTTCTACACCGGTTACGGGAAGTATTGTAGTTTCAGACAAGCCGATAATTTCTGGAAACTCAGGGATTTGGAATGAAATTCGTATGTATCAGGTAATGGTTTCATCATTCCAAGATGGCGACCCAAGTTGTGGATATGGTACAGGTTATGGTCCGGGACCTCACAACGGAGATTTGCGTGGTATAATTAATGCCTTAGATTATATTAAAGATTTAGGATGTAATGCAGTTTGGATGACTCCTATTTTCCAATCTAACGGAACAAGTCAGCTTGATTCTACCGGTTATTTCTGTAATGACTACTTTAGTGTAGATTATAGATTTGGTGGAGAATCAGCATTTAAAGAATTGGTAGAAAAAGCTCATGAAAAAGGAATGTATGTAATTCTTGACGGTGTATTCGGTCACCATTCTGGAGTAAGTAAAGCTTCTCCTAGCGGAAAATATCCTAGTGGTGGAAATAATCCTGTCGCATATCCGGGAAGTCTTGATTATTATACAGAAGTTGCTACACATTGGATTAAAAATTATAAGATTGACGGATGGCGTTTTGACCAGTGTTATCAAGTAGGACTTGGTGACAAAGGAACGAACTGCAATACAGGTGGGCATAACTACTGGTATGAAATTCGTAATTCGATAAAAAATGCAGCAGCATCTAACGGAACAAAAGGACAAGATTGGGGAACTTTGGGATATACTGTAGGTGAGCATTGGGATGGAGATGCTGGAAATATTCAAAAAGGAAGTATTGCTAAAGGTTCTGCTGCAGGATATGGTTTGCAATCATGTTTTGACTTCCCGTCAAGATATAAGCTTGTTCAGATGTTTGCTACCGAAGAGTCTAGGGGAATCGGCGGAACTCCTTTGACAAATCTTAACTATGTATATTCTGAATTTGGACCTAAAGGTTATACTCACGACGAAGGATATTGGCCAAACTTGTTCTTGACTAACCATGACTTAGTACGTTTTGGTAATCTTATTAACTGGAAATATAGTGAAGATCGTTCTAGTAAAAATTATTGGAAACGTCATAAAGTTGCATTGGCAAGTATTGCTGCTTATACAGGACCTATTACATTGTATTATGGTGATGAATACGGAATGATGACTGATGGTTATTATAATGGTATGAATGGTTGGTACAATGATAACATGGCTCGTGATGCCGGTAAGATTAAAGGTTTTAGTTCTGATGAGCAAGATTTACATGACTATGTGGCTAAGTTGATGAATATGCGTGCAGAAAATGAAGTTATGTGGAACGGAAAACACACCACACTTAAGAGTGACTCTTCTTACTTTGTAGGAAAGAAAACTCTTGGTTCTGATGAAGTTATCTTTATTATTAATAATGGTTCAAATTCTGTTTCATGGCAATGTTCCGGTACAGACCTTATTACAGGTGAGACAGTTTCCGGTACTGCAAATTGTGACGGACTTTCAGCAAGATTCATCAAAACTAAATAAAATTTTAGTTTAGAAAATAAGATTTACAGCCCGATGTTCGGAGTATTTCCGGATGTCGGGTTTTTTTGTTTATATGTGGTGCCAGACGTGTATTCTGTTTTTGCATAAGGGTCTGTCACCTATACTAATCCTTTAAAACACATTTATTCCATTTAGCTTGGAGACACCGTTCGAGCTAGCTTGGAGACATCGTTCCATTTAGCTGGAACACATCGTTCCATTTAGCTGGAACACATCGTTCCATTTAGCTGGAACACACTGTTCCATTTAGTTGGAATACATTTGTTCCATTTAGCTGGAATACATTTGTTCCATTTAGCTGGAATACATTTGTTCCATTTAGCTGGAATACATT
>JBGUUT010000098.1:0-15393 GCA_045133795.1 Spirochaetota bacterium | reverse complement strand
ATCGATAATAAGCTATTTCCTTAAAACCTAACTTTTTCCAAACTTTGAACCAAAGTTAAATCTTCGGTGCCGGTTTACCCGGCGAATGAAATTTTGAACCAAAGAAAGTTTGGTTAAACTTTGAAGTAAAGTTTAGTTTTAACGCCTATTCTTCTTCCAGAGTTTCTTTTACCGGTACGAGAACTTTCTTCTCATAGCAGTTAAACATTTCATCAAGGACATTTTCTTGCATTTGCGGAGTAAATAAACTTACAATCGGCAAAAGAATAATTCCGCCTATCATTGATACTACACCGCTTCTGATTGAAGATGCGAATAGATATTTTAAAACTTCATTATTAAAAGTAATTACTCCGAATGAATACATTAATTGTACTATTGTAACGAATATACCGAATGCAAAACATGTCCATACGGCAGCTTTTGTTGTTTTTTTCCAGTAAAGTCCGTACATAAACGGAGCTAAAAATGCACCTGCCAATGCTCCCCAAGAAACTCCCATCATCTGTGCAATGAATGTAAATCCCGGATATGAATCTTTGATTATTGCGATGATTGCAGATATTGCTACAAAGAATGCAATGAATATTCTCATTACTAAGAGTTTTTTGTTTTCTGACATATTCTTTTTGTGGTCAATAAAGTCTAGTGTCAATGTCGAGCTTGATGTAAGTACAAGAGATGACAGCGTAGACATAGAAGCTGCAAGTACCAAAACGATTACTATTGCAATTATAAGATTTCCCCATGAATATTGAGTAAGTGAGTTTAGCATTGTAGGAACAATCTGGTCAAAAGCGATTTTTCCGTTTGCCAATTTAATACCTTCACAATCGGCATATAAACGTGCGAAACCTCCTAAAAAGTAACATCCGCCGGCAACGATGATTGCAAAAAATGTTGAAATAATTGTACCTTTTTTGATGGAATCTTCACATTTGATAGCGTAAAACTTCCCTATCATTTGCGGCAGTCCCCAAGTTCCCAATGATGTCAAAAGTACTACAGATAATAATGAAAACAAGTCCGGGCCGAAAAATGATGTATATGCACCTAATGCTCCCGTTCCGGCATCGATTTGTGAAAGGGAAATAATAGCTTGATTAAATCCGCCGTTAGTATAAAGAATAGCAGCTACTACAGCGACAATTCCGACAAGCATTATTATTCCTTGAATAAAATCGTTGATTGCCGTAGCCATATAACCGCCGAAAACTACATATGCACAAGTAAGAAGTGCCATGACGATGATACATGCGGCATAAGGAATATCAAAAGCCATATTAAAAAGGCTTGATAATCCGTTGTAAAGTGAAGCCGTATAAGGAATCAAAAAGATAAAAACTATAATAGAAGCAGCAATTTTTATTTTTTCACAATTAAAACGTTTTCCGAAATAATCGGGCATTGTTTTAGAATCAAGGTGTTGAGTCATGATTCGGGTGCGTCGTCCGAGTATCGACCACGCTAAAAGTGACCCGATGAATGCATTTCCCAAGCCAATCCAAGTAGAAGCAAGTCCGAAGTTCCAACCGAACTGCCCCGCATATCCGATGAATATTACGGCTGAAAAATAAGATGTACCGAAAGCAAATGCCGTAAGCCACGGACCAACCGAACGTCCGCCTAAAACAAAACCGTTAACATCGGTAGAATGGCGTCTTGCATAAAAACCGACACCAATCATTGTCGCAAAAAATACGGCAAGTAAAATAAACTTTATCAACATGAAAAATCCTTATACTAAAAAAATCACCGGATTCTAACTAAGTAAAGTTCAAGTGTCAACAAACTTGAATCTTTCTATATACTTATTTTAAATTTAAAAGGAATGCATTTTTGCCAGTGTGTCTTCAAAGCCCATTTTGTATATGCCTGTAAGTACTGAAACATCACGTTCTATATGACCGACATTTATCGGTTGTGACGGACGAATGACAATGATTTTTCCTTCATTTTCGAGTTGTTCTATAAAGTCTAATGTTTCGTTGTAGCTTATGTGGCGTTTGCTGTTGAGTTCTGCTATAGCCGGATATTTTTTATAAATCAAACGCATGAGTTTTGTGCCGGTTGTAGATTCGCTTTTTCGATAATTTTTGTCTCGTGTAAGTACGACTATGTGTTTTTCATTTCCGTCTTCGATTGATTTTCTGATAGGAATGGAATCAGATATACTTCCGTCCAGAAACGGTTCTCCGTCAATCATTTTTATGCGTGATAATAACGGCATACTGCTGGAAGCTTGGCAATATTCGAACATTTCCAAAACTGTCTTTCCGGTAAAATATTCAGCTTTCCCTGTTTTACAGTTCGTAGCTACCATTGTAAGGCGGTCTACATATTTTTCACAAGTATCGTAATCAAAAGGAATTAAGCGATTCGGCAAATCATCGAATATAAATTTAAATCCAAAAACTCCGCCGCGAAAAAGTAAATTGCGAAAGCTTATATAGCGTGGGTCTTTTGCATATTTTGTTATGATTTGGAGATTTCGTTCGAATTGATGTGACATATACGAACACGCATGACACGAACCTGCCGATACGGCGTAGATTCTGTCCGGGAAAAAGTCTTCTTTTTTTAACAAAGCGTCCAAAACACCGGCAGTGTATGTCGCTCTCATTGCTCCGCCTTCCAAAATTAAAGCTGTTTTTCCCATATTTATTTCCTTAGATAATTAAAATTATGATTTTTATGCCAAAAAAGGTGATAAAAATCAACTTCATTTTTTATTAATAATTTTAAGTAAATTTCTGTTCTCATGTCTTATTTTTACTGTATAAATAGTAGCAATTATTTTTGATTTCGAAGGGAGAAAAATATGCCTAAATTGAGAAGTGAAATTAATGACAGCGACAAATGGGCTGTAAATGATATTTTTGAAAATGATGCTGCATGGGAGGCATCTTTTGAAGCTTTACGCAAAAAAATTGATGCCGTAAATGTTTTTCAAGGGAAATTAAACAATGCTGCTGCTATTGCTGAGTTTTATAAGGTAAGTGAGGATGCAGAGCTTGAAATGAATAAGCTTTATACTTATGCACACATGAAACATGACGAGGATACGGCAAACAGTGTGTATCGCAGTATGCAAGACAGAATCTACAGTGTCTGTGTTGAGTATGACGAACAAACTGCATGGGTAACACCGGAAATAATGGCGATTGATGATAAGACAATGACCGGTATTTTAGATTCAGCGGAAATTGCTCCGTATAAATTTTCAATGGAAAAACTTTTACGTCAAAAAAAATATGTTTTGTCTGAAAAAGAAGAGCGAATCTTGTCTGCGGCAAGTCTTCCTCTTTCTGCTGCAAGTGAAGCGTTCAGTGCATTAAATGATGCGGATATGAAATTTCCGGCGGTTAAAGACAGTAAAGGAAATGATTGTGAATTGTCTCACGGGACATATTCTATATATTTACGTTCTACAGATAGAGAATTGCGTAAAAATGCTTTTCTTGCATATCATAAAAAATACAATGAGTTTTCGAATACTTTGACTACTTTGCTTCAAGGTGAAATCAGAAATCATGTGTTTTCTGCAAAAACTCGCGGTTATGAAACTGCATTAGATGCGGCTGTTTTCGGTAAAAATATAGACCGCAGTGTTTATACAAATCTAATCAAAACAGTTCATGATAATATTCATATTTTGCATAAATACATTAAATATCGCAAAGAAAAACTCGGTGTAGACAAGTTGCATTTTTATGATTTGTATGTGCCGCTTGCCGAACATGAAGAAATAAAATTGAGTTATGACGAAGCTCGTAATTTGGTATTGGAAGCGGTAAAGCCGCTGGGAACAGAGTATTGCGATATTTTGCACAAAGGGCTTTATGAAGAACGTTGGGTTGATATTTATGAAAATGAAAATAAACGAAGCGGTGCTTATTCTACCGGAAGTTATTTGACACGTCCGTATATTTTGATGAATTATAACGGAACTTTAGACAGTGCAAGAACATTGGCACATGAAGCCGGACATTCTATGCACAGTTGGTTTACACATAATACTCAATCGCCTACTTACGGCAGCTACCCTATTTTCTTGGCTGAGGTTGCATCTACTTTTAATGAAGAAATGATGAATAATTATCTTTTGGAAAAACACGGTGCTGATAAAAAGTTTAAGGCGTATTTATTGACTTCTATGATTGAAGATATCAGAGCTACATTATTCCGCCAAACATTATTTGCTGAGTTTGAATTGAAACTTCATGAAATGGCAGAAAACGGGATTCCTTTTACGGCTGATTTGTTGAAAAAAGAATACATGGATTTGTATCGTTTTTATTACGGTGAAGATTTGGTTCTTGATGATGAGCTTGCTATTGAATGGGCAAGAATTCCGCATTTTTATTATGACTATTATGTTTATCAATACGCTACCGGAATTTCTGCGGCGATAGCATTGTATCAACGTGTAGCTGCCGGAGGAAAGCAAGAACTTGATGATTATCTGGGTTTCTTAAAAGCCGGAAATTCTCGTTATCCTCTTGATATTTTGCGTTCTGCCGGTGTGGATATGAGCAAGAGCGAACCGATAGCTGCTGCTATTTCATATTTTGATGAATTACTGACAGAGTTACAAAACTGTTAATTATGGTTAAAAGTGTACTTCCGGTTATGGGAGGTACACTTTTTTATATTAATATTTTGATAATTTTTATGGAGTAACCTAATTGAACATAGATACAAAAACACAATTATACGCAATTATCGGTGACCCGGTGGAACATTCTAAATCGCCGGCAATGCAAAATGAGTTTTTTAATAATGCCGGAATTAATGCTGTTTATCTTGCATTTCATGTTAAAGGTGAAGATTTACCGGATGTTGTTACCGGTTTTAAAAAGCTTAAAGAATTGCGTGGTTTTAATGTAACCGTACCGCATAAAGTTGAGATAATGAAATATCTTGATGAAGTTGATTCTGTGGCAAAGAAAATCGGAGCTGTAAACACGGTAGTTATAAATAACGGAAAATGGTTTGGTTACAATACAGATTGGTACGGAGTTTTTAAAACATTGGAAGAAAATAATATTTCTCGTAATCTAAAAACTTTGATTATCGGTGCCGGCGGTGCTGCAAACGGAGTTGTTTACGGATTACAGGAGTTTGGAATATCAGATATAGCCATAACAAACAGAACGGCGGAAAAAGCTGAGGTTATAGCAAAACTGTTTGATATTAAAACATTAGATTTTGCTTCTTACCAAGACAAGCTGAATGAGTATCAATTGGTAATCAATACAACGACAATTCCGTTTGGTCAGATGATTGCGGATTTTAAAAAAGATGTAGTGTATTTTGATTTGAAATATTATTTAGAATCAACTCCGGATTTTTGTATTGACGGAAAAACAATGCTTCATTATCAAGGTGTTAAAGCTTTTGAATATTGGACAGGGGAAAAAATAAAAGGTTAAAGTAATAAAAAAGCGTACCTCTCTAAATTAGGGTACGCTTAATTTTTTTATAAATATTTTTATTGTTTAGACATATTTCGGCTTTCTGCGTGTATTGTATTTATAAAACTTTTAATTTCAAGGATTTCTTCTTTTTTCAGATTGATAAATCTTATTCCCATTCCGTTAGGTAAGTTTTCTCTGTTTCCTTGGTTTATCCAAATAATTTCACAGTAACACTTGATAATCTTATTATCCAAAACTAATGATATAGGAATAATATCTTCCGGATAAACTTTGATTTTATTTTCCGTATCAAGAATAAAAGCTCCGGATTCGGAAATGTCAAAAGTATCAAAATCTTCATTTCGAAAAACTACTTTAACATTATGTTTTACTCTTTTAGATTGTTCCCACCATTTTAAACGAGGATTAAGATAAGGCATACGTATTTCTTTTTTTATAAAAAGAATCATAGGAATCAAAACTAATAAATTAAAGAAAAAAACTATATTAAAACGAGGTTGAACGTCAATATTTTCTTCGATTGATGCAATACTGAAAAGTGACATAACGATAACAAGCGTTGCATGAACAACAAAATAAAACCATGCCCATTTTTTTACTTTAAATAAACCGTAACTTAACGGAAGTGTTGCAAGCCACAACATAATATTGAGCAACATATATGTAGGTTTTTCCAAAATAAAATCTTGCAATGTACTTAAAGCAACTGACGGTGGAGTTGTAGATAAGAATGCAACAATATTTATGATTGGATAAAGTAGGTAAAAAAATGAGAATATAACAATAAATTTAGGTTTCTTTTTGTATCCGTATTCCATATAAAATCCTTGTTAAAAAAATACATACTTATAATACAACAAATCTTTCTTATGGATAAAATCTTTTTTATTAAAAATAAATATTATAATTTCTTTGTAATTAAAAAGTTAATTAATTGTCCCTATTACAATCCCTATAATGATTATTGTGGCACAAATTAATTTGTGAGTAATATTTTTTTCGTGAAAAATGAATTTTCCGGATAAAATGGTGATGATACAACCGGATTGTTTGATTAAAGTCATAACGGTGACTTTGCTGTCTTCAATACCGTTTGCTATAAAAAGACATTTGTCTGCTATTACAAACAAAACAGCCATTGCCCATATCCATGGATTTTTTACGGAGGAAATGAAATCTGTTCCGGAGCGAGATACCGCAACATATATTAAATACATTAATACAAGAAACAGCATATACCAAAATTGAAGTTGTGTACTTGTAACATGTTGCATTAGGATTTTATCCATCAGTCCGGAAAGAGAGTTTAACATACATGAAGCTAGTGCTGCTATTACTATGGCAGGATGAATATGTTCTGATTTATTCCCTTTTTTGCGATATTTTAATAATAAAAGTCCGCCGGCAACACAAACTAATCCTATTGTTCTGAAAATTGTCATTTTTTCATGAAGAACAGATATTCCCAGAAATGTTGCAAAAAGTACACGTGATAAATCTAATATTCCGTAAAGGCTTACCGGCATTGAGTGTATGGCGTGAAAGCTCAATATCCATGCTAAAAATATAATGAATGATTTTAACGCTATAAGGCTTAATAGTTTTAGCGAAATATTTCCCAGATTTGCGATATTGGGCAAAACGAGTAAAAAAGAAAATAAGGTGTAGAAAAATAAAACTTCGATTACTGTGTTTTTTTCAAGTGATTTTTTCTTACAAACTTCTCTGGCACCTTTAAGAAGACCGTATATTAAAACAAGAATAATCCACATTGAAATCAGTTGTTTTTATTTTGAAAAAGATATTTTAAAGAATCGACTCCGCTTTCCAATTCCATGTTCAACATTAAACCGCCGACATTCAATATTGTAAGGGCATTTCTGGCAACATCTCCCTCGCCTACATTTTCAAAACGTTTGCACATTCCGCAATTTACTTCGTCGACTAATTTGTTTTGTTTTTTCAATTCTTCAAATGAAAAGTCAACTTTTTTACCTTCTAAAAATGCGTAATATTGACTTAATAGGTAATTTGAAACATGTCTGTATATTGTTTCTTCTACCGAAGCAAACGGAAGGTGAAATCTTACCATAGATTTCAGTACATTCATATTGGGACAACCGCTGGCTGCCATAAATATACCGAATATAGAACGTAATCCTTGTTGAACCGTACTTTCTTTTGAGTAAACACGTTCTTCGGTTTTAACTGTAATTTTAACCTTTTCTGTTGAATAAACATTTTGAAATTCATCAAATAATGCAGAAAGATTATAAGCAATAGGACAATTTTTATGATTTTCAGTATTTAAAGGACAATTAGAGCATTTGTAAAATGATAATTTTGACCACTGCGTTTCATGGGACTTTTCCGGAGTTTGTATTTGCAGTGTTTCTTTATCGATATTAATGGTAAATACCATGTCTTTTCTATCTTTTGCTTCCAGAAAAGAAAATTGATACTCAATCCAAAAAGTATTTTCAGTATTATTCATAAATAACTCCGATTTTTTATATTAAATCTATAAAATTGCGGTGATTTTATCGTAAAGAAAAATACTTGTCAATTTTCTTTCAGTTATTTGATATTCAATTTTCTTTATGATATAGAGGCTAGCTTGGAGTTGTACGTTAAATGAAAGTCAGAATCTTTTTGTTTTTGTTTATATTTTTCTTTGCTTTGCCGTGTTTTTCAAACGGAATTCGTTTAGGGAATTCATATTATTCAAGAAATAATATTACTTTTTCTTTTTCATTTTCCGGCGGTTTGTACGGAACTAAAGATTTTCTTTCTCAAAACAGCCGTATTTCTTATACTTTCTTATCTCAAAATCGTCACGTGTTTAAGCTTCGTTTTTCTCAGAAATCAGATTTTCCGGGAGTGTTTTCGGGAAATTTGACGGAAGATAATTTTCTCTTGGGGGCAAGTACAGGATTTGAATATATATATAAAATTTTTCCGCCTTACGGAGGGATTTCTGTATTTTTGGAAACCGGATATGTGTGGAATGGATTTTATCTTTATACCGGTGCCGGAATCGGTGATGAATTTAGAAACGGCTTGTTTTATACATTGGAATATGCCTACAACAAATTTTTTGAAAATGATATTTTGTTTTGTTTTTCTATAGTAAATTACTTTTCGCTTCATATAGAATTGGGAATGAATTTAGATATTTCACCCGAAAGTATAGAAAATCCGCCGCTAAATATAAAAGCCGGAATATTTCCCGGCTTTTACTGTATTGATAAACTTCGTTGTAATTTCGGCGGTGGTATAACTCTTAATGATAAAATCGCAATAGGATTTTATTTATCAACTTTTATGCAAGTTAGATTGCCGTTTTAAGTTTTATTCTTCTTCTGTGATGTCTTCTTTTAATAAAACATCATTTCCCATTGCTGTCATTTTTCCGAATTTCTTTATGCTGTAAGGAATTGAAAATGACATTCCGCCTTTAGTGAGCATTGAAAAATATACTTTTCGTTCTTCACCTGGATTTTCTTTGTACAGAGTAAATCTGTACGGAAGATTTTTTGCAGGTAAATCGATTATGAAATTTTTTGTTATTAAGTTTCTGTTTTTTTCAACCCAAATATTGGCAGATAATGTTGCAATTTCACCTTTTTTAATGAAATCATCAATATTACTTCCCTCTTCAATATTTTGGTTCGTAACAAGGAAATTTTCTTGTCGTTTATTTGTTTCTTGAAAGAAAACATTTGTATTTACTTCTTTCATTCCTAAGCTTTCTAATGCATCATTTAAATTTTTTCCGATGTAATTAGTGAAAATGTGTTCTTCCGGAATATCTAAACCTTTGGAAATCCAAAGCTTTACATTTTTTACGCTTTTAATCGGAGTTCCTTCTACCGGTTCTTGACGAATAACTCTTCCTTTTTCTACAGTTTCACTGAATTCATAATTTTTCTGGTCAAAATTATAAGGTAAATGATTTTGGTAATTATATTCACGTGTAAGCAAAGTTGCGATTTCATATAACGATAAACCAGAAAAATCAGGCAAAGCATCTGCTTTTTTTCCCATCGAAACATTAAATGATACGTTACGATTTTTCTTTACCAATGTTCCGGCTTCCGGGCTTTGATTAAAAACGACCCCCTCAGCGTATTCATCAGAATATTTCGGGAAAACACGAACGCTTAAATCTTTTTCCGAGAGTTTACGCATTGCTGTATAAATATTGTCACCTTCAACATTTGCAACTTTTACACTTTCTCCGGAAAAAGTAATACCTACAAAAATAGAATAAGAACAAACTATTAAAATCAATAAACTGAGAAAAAAAGAATACCAGATAATTTTTACGGCTTTCTTTTCGTCACAATCGGAAGATCTGATTAAAACACGGTTTTTTACAGCCGCTAACCCATTTTTAAAATATGTTAATTGTTTTGCCATATCGAATATTTCTCCTATGTTGTAGTTTGTTCAAGTATAGCCAGAGATTTTCCGGCAAGATTTCGATAACCATTCAAAAAATCTGTAGCTTTAAGTTTATTTTTACCGGCAAGTTGCAATTCTTTTATTTCTAAAACACCGTTTCCGCATTGAATGTGAATTCCGTTTTTTTTGTCTGCACAAATAACAGTCCCGGCTTGGGCTTCACTGTTTTCTAAATTTGAAATAACAGCTTTGTGAATATTAAGCTTTTTACCGTCAAGCATTGTAGAGGCTGTCGGCCATTTTGCAAATGCTCTGATTTTATTAAAAATAGAATTAACATCGGAATTCCAATCAATATTGCCGTCTTCTTTTGAAATCATTTTGCAAAAAGTTGCTTTTGATGAATCTTGTTTTTCAGATTTAGAAGTTCCGTTTTCAATCTCATTAAGTACGGTTGCAATTAAATCGGCTGCTTGCAGTGCGACTTTTTCTTCAATCGTAATTGCATTATCATCCGGAGAAATAAGAAATTCTTCGTTTTTTAGAATGTCACCGCTGTCAACCTCAAGAGCAATCTGTTGAATCGATATACCTGAGCGTTCCTCGCCCGCCAGCAACGCACTTTGGATTGGAGAAGCTCCGCGATATAACGGTAATAATGATGGATGGATATTAATCCCGCCCTTGGGACATATTTTCAAGAATTCTGCTTTGAATATTTTTCCGTAAGCAAATGTAACAAATAAATCGGCATTAAGTGCTTGGAGCTGTTTTCTTACTTCATCTGTAAGTTTTTCCGGCTTCAAAACAGATAATCCCAACTCTTCGGCAGTTTTTGCAATCGGAGATGGTGTTAGAATTTGTTTTCTGCCGAATAATGTATCCGGTTGGGTTACAACCATAACAACATCATGCGATTCTGAAATCTTTTTTAATACGGGAATAGCTAATTCCGGAGTTCCAAAAAATATTATTTTCATAAGTTGTGTTGTTTCCTATAATTTTTTAATACACTTAATTTTTCGTCTGGCGGTAAATGGTCGATAAAAACTTTTCCGTCTAAATGGTCATATTCATGTTGAATACAAACTGCAAGAAGTCCGGCCGCTTTTAAGATTTTTTCTTTTCCGTCAATGTCTGTATATTTTACGGTAACTCTTTTCGAACGTTTTACTTCGGCACCTATTCCCGGAAGTGACAAACAGCCTTCTTCCTGAAAAGAATAATCACGTGAACGTTCTAAAATCTCAGGATTAATCATTACATATTTTTTGCCTTTTATTTCCATAACAAATAAACGTTGTAAAATTCCAATCTGAACTCCGGCAAGACCGCAACCGTCGGATTCGTACATTACTCGAAACATTTCGTTTATTAAGTCAATTAATTCTTCGTCGATTTTTTCAACGGGAGAAGAAACTAACTTTAAACGTTCGTCCGGGTAAACAACAACATCATATTTCATTTATATTCCTCATTTACATTTTTTTCTATTAGAAAAAATTGAAGTTGACTATAGTAAAAATGCGTTCTTCTGTCAATAATCTTGATTTTTCCGTTTTTTTCTACTACTATGCGCAAAACTATTTTCTGTAGAGAAATTAAAAAAATTAAGGAGAAAAAAAATGGCAACTTATAAAATTGCTACAATTCCCGGAGATGGAATTGGACCGGATATAATACGGGAAGCCTGTGGTGTAATGGATGCGATAGGTAAAAAATACGGTCATAATTTTGAATATACAGAAGTTTTGGCCGGAGGTGCTGCAATAGACAAAACCGGAGAACCTTTACCTGAAGAAACTTTGAAAGTATGTTGTGAGAGTGATGCTGTTCTTTTAGGAGCAGTCGGTGGTCCTAAATGGGATAATTTACCGGGAGATAAACGTCCAGAAAAAGCTTTGTTAGGACTTAGAGGCGGAATGAAAGTTTATGCAAATCTTCGCCCTGCACTTATGTTTAAACAGCTTTCTGCTGCTTGTCCTTTAAAACCGGAAATTATAGGTAACGGTCTTGATATTTTAATTGTAAGAGAATTGACCGGCGGAATATATTTCGGTGAAAGAGGAAGAAAAGAAGATAACAGCGAAGCTTGGGATACAGAACGTTACAGTGTTCCTGAAATTGAAAGAATTTTGAAACTTGCTTTTGAATCAGCAATGAAACGTCGTAAAAAAATGTGCGTTGTGGATAAGGCAAACATTTTGGAATCAAGCAGATTGTGGCGTGAAGTTACAGCTAAAATGGCTCCGCAATATCCGGAAGTAGAAGTTAGTTATATGTATGTTGATAATGCTGCAATGCAGTTGGTTCGTAATCCTGGACAATTTGATGTTATTGCAACAAGCAACATGTTCGGAGATATTCTTTCTGACGAAGCAAGCCAAATTACCGGTTCTATCGGAATGTTGGCTTCTGCATCTTTGGGAAACAGCGGTCCGGGACTTTATGAACCTATTCACGGTTCTGCACCGGATATTGCAGGACAAGATAAAGCTAATCCTTTAGCAACTATTCTTTCTTGTGCTATGCTTTTGCGTTATTCTTTTAATCTTGATAAAGAAGCTTTGGCTATTGAAAATGCAGTAGAAAAAGTATTGGATGCCGGTTGGAGAACCGGGGATATTGCCGGAAAAGATTATCCTGCAGATAAAATTGTCGGTACTAAAAAAATGGGTGCTTTGGTAATCGAAGCATTGCAATAAGAATATTTAAACAGAGAAAAATATATATGTATTCTTTTAGATATATATTTTTCTCTTTTACCTATTTTGTAAATTATGATATAGGGAAAAGAATTGAAAATGTATAAGAAATATTAGGAGATGCGATTTTATGTCAGCAACAGAAAAATATACATTGAGGCAGCTTGCCCCTTTAATTCAACAAGGAAAAAAATACAGGTTATTTAAACCGTTTTTATATAATGGACAGATATTTCTAAATATTGAAAAGGTTTTGACTGAAGCCGATTTAATGAGAATGGAAGGTAAAATATTTGGTCCGATAGAGGTTGTTCCGACAATCGAACATAATACAAACAGTCAAATTCGTGAAGCAATAGCAGAAAATTGTATAAAAATTTTGAAGACATCACCTCTTTTTCATCCAAGTGAGGGTTCACATCTTGAATTTAATAAGCGTAAAGAGTGTGAAAAAATTATTTCCGGAGTTATCAAGGAGAATGCCCATTTAGCACAAAAACTTTTGGAAATATATCAATTTTCTAAAAAGCTATTTATTCACTCAGTGAATGTTTCTATTTTTTCTTTCGTTATTGCTTTGGGAATGCAGGAAAAAAGAAAAGAACATAATGCTTTGGTTCTTGAAGAAGTATTTTCAGCTGCATTGTTGCATGATGTCGGTTTTTTAAATTTACCTAAGGATTTAGTGGAAAAAAGAAGAATAGATTATTCTCCTGAAGAAAATGCAATCTTTAAGACTTATCCTACCGAAGGTCGCGAAATTGCTTTAAGTTTGGGACATGTTTTGAGAAAGCGAACAAATGATATTATTTATCAACATCATGAGCGTTTAGACGGAAGTGGTTTCCCTATGGGACTAAAAGGTAATGCGATTGATGAAATGGCATTAGTTATCGGTTTGGCTGATGATTTTGATTTGTTTTTATCAAAAGAAATTACAAATATTCAAAGAGGAACAGCCTCTGATATAATGAGTCGTTTGGCTCGTTCTGCGTCGTTTTATGGTACGGATGCGGTTAACTCATTTTACACTTGGTTCCGTTACTTAAAATAAAAATATTGATTTGAAGGAATATAATAGATGCCGATTGATGATTTTCAAAAAATAGATGATGAATATTTTAATACGATATTGGAAGAGGATTTTTTCTTTGAAGGTGATATTAAAACTCAAGATGCATTGCTGGTAAAAGGTTCGATAAAAGGTACAATCGAATCTGATAATTTAATTGTTGTAGGACCTATGTCGGTTCTTAACGCTGATATAAAGACCAGAGTATTGCAATGTTTTGGTAAAATTGTGGGAAATATATCTGCTTCTGAAGAAGTATATATTCATGCACCTGCATCAATTATGGGAGATTTATCTGCACCTTTACTTACAATAGAAAAAGGTTGCAGTGTAAACGGTAAAATTTCAATGCCGATAAGTATACAAAAAACAAAAGATTCTGAGGTTTAAAAATTATGAAGAAAATTGTTGTAATTAATTTATTTCTTTTATTTTCATTTATGCTTTTTGCACAAGAAGAGACTGCCCCGGCAGCAACAACACCGGCACAGCCTGCAGCTCCGGTAGTTCGCCAGAAAAATGGGTGGGATTATTATTCTGAAAAAAACTATCATGCTTCTATTCGGGCTCTTGAAGAAGAAAGAAAGGCATTTCCCGGTCGAATTAATATTTATATTATTTTGGGATGGAACTATAAGGCTCTAAAGGATTATCCTGAAATGGAAAGAATTTCTATTGAAGGTTATAATATCAACCCTATTCATGTTAATGTTTTGAAAAATTTAGGAGAAGCATGTTATTTTCAAAATAAATATAGTGACAGTATTAAGTATTTTGAGAAATATTCAAAAGTGAAAAAAAATAAATGGGCTGATCCTTATACGTATTCTATGTATTATTATTTAGGTGATTCTTATTATCATGTAGGAGCTTATTATAAAGCTGATACGGCATTAAGTGCTGCTAATGCTTTGAAACCTAATAATGTTCAAAATCTTTTGTTACTGGCAAAAGTTAATGAGAAGCTAAAAAACAATAAACAAGCAATGAAATATTATGAAGCATTACTGAAAATAGAACCGGCAAATGTTGATGCCAGAAATGCTTATGAGCAGTTGAAAAAAGGAGAAAATAATAACTCCTAATGTATTCTTTTCATATTATTAATTTTGGATGTAAGCTTAATATTTATGAAGCTGAATCGATGGCTCTTTTATTACAGGAAAATGGATTGAGAAAGCTTTCTCTTCCTTTAAAAGAAGAGCCGGATATAGTAATAATTAATACTTGTACAGTAACCGGGAAGGCTGAAGCGAAATGTCGCAACAGTCTTCATAAGATTCGCAGAAATTATCCTAATGCCTGCATTATTATGTGTGGTTGTATGATTGATAAAGACAATGTGAATCAATTAAACGATGCCGATATATTGATTGAGAATAAGCACAAAAGCCAGATTTTAGAAATAGTAGAATTATTTCAAAATGGGTTGATAACTCAAAAGCCTTATTTGTTTACCTCCTCGACCGACGGAACTTTTGCTTTTTCAACAGAAAAAATGTTAGGGCATTCACGAGCTTTTACGAAAATCCAAGATGGATGTAATAATTTTTGTTCGTATTGCAAGATTCCTTTTGCACGCGGTAGAAGTCGTTCAAGATTACCGAAAGATATAATACATGAAGTGAAGCAATTTGAAATTAA
Organism: Spirochaetota bacterium; assembly: GCA_045133795.1. GTDB lineage: Bacteria > Spirochaetota > GWE2-31-10 > GWE2-31-10 > GWE2-31-10 > RGIG8597. Next base: position 124 of record JBGUUT010000098.1, on the reverse strand, counting down.
CGGTTATCGTGAAATTGTTTTGACAGGGATTAATATTTCAGATTATTTATCTGAATCATTGGATTTTGCCGGATTATTGCGTTTACTTTTGAAAGAAACAAAAAATGTAAGATTTAGATTGAGT
>JBGUUT010000097.1:0-38599 GCA_045133795.1 Spirochaetota bacterium | reverse complement strand
CTGTTGGCTGTTGGCTGTTGGCTGTTGGCTGTTGGCTGTTGGCTGTTGGCTGTTGGCTGTTGGCTGTTGGCTGTTGGCTGTTGGCTGATTGTGCCGAACAGAGTTTGTATGTCAAGAGAAATATCATTATAAATATATCTTCTTGTTGCAGTCATGATATTCTCCTTTCATTTTTTTTGTGTTTATTTACAAAAACACAAAATGTATACATCAAAATTTATTTCAAGTCAAGGTTACGATTTTTAATTCCAAGCTCACTCCTTCCCCATGGTCAGATAGCTTAGACACAGTCTGCGAAAAGCTCAAATTTCACTGCATTACAACCGGGAAAATAAAAAAACTCTCGATTCACGCACTTTTTGCAAGAACCGAGAGTTGTGTTTTTTTTAAAAAAGCTAAACTCTACGCTTAGTATTTCATATCTGCATAACCAACCCAGCCGTCGCTGTCGATTAACGCTTTATCAAAACCTTCAAGTTTAAAAGTATAACTCTTTTCTAAATCACCGGCTTTTAATGTGATTGTAGTTTTTTCTGTATCTACAGTTGCAAATGTTTCTTTTCCGGCAAAATTAGTAAACATATCGTCTACAACATCTGCTTCCATATTAATTGCAAGCATTCCGCAGTTATACATATTCTGACGGAATATACGAGCAAAGTTTACTGCAACTACAGTAAAAATATCGTTTACTTCCAATGCCCAAGGTGCATGTTCACGGCTTGAACCGCAACCAAAGTTTTCACGTGTAATGATAACTTTTTTTCCTTCAATATCTTTCTTTGGATCAAAACCGTCTAATTTCAAATCTTCCAAAACATAAGGCTTCAAAGCTGCCTTTGTAATTTCAGTTAAATATTTTGCAGGGATAATTTCATCAGTGTTAATATCTGAACGATCAAGAAATAATACTTTTCCGCTAAAATCCTTCATTATTTTGCTCCTTTAAAAAGAGGTGATTGGGTAATTTTTCCGGTAATTGCTGTCGCAGCCGCACTTGCCGGGCTCATTAAATGAACCATTCCGCCTTTACCCATTCTACCGTTGAAATTTCTGTTTGTTGTAGATGCACAAACTTCTCCGTTTGCCAAAACACCGTTACTCATTCCCAAACAAGCACCGCAAGTAGGGTTAGTAACACATACACCGGCTTCCATAAAGATATCAATTAAACCTTCTTTTAATGCATCTTTATAAATCTTAGGTGTTGCCGGGCTCAATACACATCGAACATTGTCAGAAATTTTATTTCCTTTAAGAACTTCTGCTGCAATTCTTAAATCTTCGATTCTACCGTTTGTACAACTTCCGATGTAAATCTGGTCTACAGGAGTTCCTTCCATTTCACGGATAGTTTTTACTTGGTCCGGTTTGTAACCGAAAGTTACCATTGGTTCCAATGTTGATAAATCAAACTTGTAAACTTTTTCATATACAGCATCTTCATCACTCTTCCATTGAGAGAATTCTTTTAATGCAGCTTCTTTACTTTCATATTCACCGCTGATATGTGGCCATAAATAATCTACGGTTACCATATCAGGATAACAAATTCCTGAAGTTCCGCCGGCTTCGATAGCCATATTACACAATGTCATACGAGATTCCATGCTCATTTCATCGATAATATTTCCGGAGAATTCCATTACACAGTTAGTTGCACCGTTTACACCGATTTGTCCGATTACAAACAAAATAACGTCTTTTGCATATACGCCCGGCTGCAATTTTCCTGTTAATTCAAATTTTATAGTTTTAGGAGTTTTAAAAGAACAAACACCTTTTAAAATACCTACTTCAAGGTCAGTTGTTCCTACACCGGCAGCAAACGCACCGAAAGCTCCGTGTGTACAAGTGTGGCTGTCTCCCATTATCAAAGTAAAACCGGGACGAACAAAACCGCTTTCCGGGAAAATTGCATGACACACACCGTTACGTCCTACATCAAAGAAATCTTTGATATTATGACGTCTTGCCCAATCTCTCAAAATTTTAGATTGTTCCGCTGTCTTAGAATCTTTTGAAGGTGTTACGTGGTCAATAACAGCTTTAATTTTTGTCGGGTCAAAAACCCTGTCTTTTCCTCGTGCTTCCAAATCTGTAATCGCAATCGGAGTTGTTATTTCATGACAAAATACTCTGTCGAGTTTTACAACAAATGTATCGTCGAAAGGTTTTTCCACTAAATGGGCATCAAATATTTTTTCAGCAATAGTTTTTCCCATATTGCATCTCCTTAAATAATATTAAAGTCTCTGCTGTATAAATTAAGTATATACATATGTCAAGTTTAAAATAAAAGCGGTTTATATTGCGATACAACAGTACAAACCGCCGATTTGCCGATTAGGTAAAAAATTATTCCACGGCAAGTATTACCATCGTCTGATTTAAATGATGTTTATAATATTGTTCTCCGTAGCTTATGAAACCGCATTGGTTTTTTGTTAATTCTAAAAGATTGGAACTGTAACGAGACCAAAGATTTTCCGATTTAAACAACAGACTGCGAAGTACACAGTGAATCGAAAATACAAACGAAGGTTTAAAAGTTAAATCTTTTTTTGTATTTGCTAATGAAATAAAAGGGTCTTCCGGCTGAAGAAGTTCCATTTGTACCGAAGAACGAATTCTACGATAAAAAGTAATCGAATCATCTTCATTGACAACCTGAGGCGATGCTATAAATAATTCATTTCCGATACGCTGTCCGATTGGATGGTCCATAAAATGGTTTGATAGCTCTTCCTTTCTTATTCCTAATTGACTTGCAAACCCTACAGCCGCCGGCACATCATTAAAAGACGTTACAAGACGAGCCTGTGGATTTGAACCGGATACATTTAAAATTTTTCCGGTCGGCTTATAAATATTTTCCTTTATTAAAAGAGTACGCTCTTCCATTTGAAAAAATAACGCCACACTGAAAACACGACGATTTCCGATATAAATATAAGTCTCTTTAAATTCCAGACTGTCACCGGCACTTCCGCCGATAATTTTAAATTTATCATCTACACAAAAGAATGAAGTCAATATTGTCTCTTCTCTTTGTGACATTCCGTCACACAACAATAACGCAAAAGCATTCGGATTATTAGCAACTTTGTTATAAGCATTTTTTAAATTGAGATACCCCTTGCTGGGAGTTTTAAAAAGCTCCACAACATCTACGATACTTGATTTACAAGAAAACCCGGTTATTGCTTCTTCCGAAAAACCGGATGACGTAAATTCTCCTGACGTAGAACACAAAATCATATTAGGAGTCGCTCTTTTTCCGATTTCTATAATATTTTTATAATTAGAAAAAATTATATGAGTTTCTTGATTTTTCCCTTGAACATACTCAAAAAGACTTTCCGCATTAACAAATGAAAACGATTTCATTTCACCACCTCTACTTCCTTATCCCAAAATAAAAACTCTAAACAATATATAACAAAAAAATTAAACCCTAATTAAGAAAAGTATATTTATTTTATTTTTCTTAAAAAAACGATTTTTCTTTAATTAATCTCCAACATTTTTTATTTCCTGTAATCTACGAATAATAATTTAAAATAAACTGCTTTTTATTTTAAAGAAAATATCTTATAAAGATTGGTTTTGGAAATTAATTTATGAAAAAACTCAGCACAAGAAAACGTTTATTGCTAGTAATGATTCCTATGGCAGTTCTTCCGCTACTTTTCGTCAGTTTATATTCCTTTAATAATTTATTTAAACGAATGTTGGAACAAGAACGCAATTTCTATAAAGACATAATCAATCAAACTGCTTCCAATATCGATTTTTATTACAACCAATATGCAATCAGTTTTATCGAAACCGCAAAATCTCAGCAATTAGCAAATATAATAACGTATACCGAAGACCCTCTTGAAATCATTCCGCATAAAGACGCCCTCTTACAAGTTGTAGCACCGAAATTTCGCGGACTATTTTTTCTTATGAATTTTGATAACAACAAAGATGTTTCCGATAAACCACATAAATTAATTTCTTTAACAAGTAATAATTTTAATTTTGACATTAGAGTCAACGAGTTTATTGAAGGTTCTATATATAAATATCTGAAAGATAAAAAAGATATGAACCCGATTTTTTGTGTATCACCGGCAGTTTACGGAATGGATTCCAGTCGCAGTCCGCAATTTTATTGCCCTATTTTTACGGAATCTAAAGATGATATTTCACAAGTTATGGCAGTCATTGAAGGAAGAGATTTTTGTCATTCCCTTTATAAAGAAAACACTCGATTAAATCTCGGTACTTTGTATATAAGAGATTTATTCGGAAATATTTTGGACACTAACCACCCTTGCAAAGATGACTACTACGAATATGATTATAAAAAAAATCAATACATTCTGAATCCCGGCGACGACCCTAACGACCCCTATGAAGAAATGAGTTTTGCCGAATACAAAATGCTCAACACAAACAATAAAATTCTGGAACTTCCGTCCGTAATTGCATTATCCGAAAAAACGATAAAAGAGGGAACTTGTGTTTCCGATATTATCACATTCGCCGGAAAACGTTATCTGGCACTAAACGCCATTGCCAAAAACTCTCAGGCACAAATTACTTACTTTCAGCCGATACAGCGTTTTTTCGCTCCAATCTACAAAATGATGACGGTATTTTTTCTATTCACCATACTTATTCTTTTTATAACTGTAATTGTATGTATTTATTTCAGTGAATACCTTACGCTCCCTTTAAATGATTTGGTAAAAGCCCTTCGTCATGTAGAAAAAGGTGATTACGCTGCAAAACTCGACCACTCGCACGAATTCGGAGAATTTATTGATGTAGGAAAAAACTTTGATTCTATGCAAAAAACAATCAATACTTATCACACTGAAATGGAAAATTTAGTAAAAAAACGAACCGAAGAATTATCAAAAATGTACAATCAATTCCAGCAAGAATTAATCGTCGCACAAAAACTTCAAGCACAGTTAATTCCCGACTCTTCCGGACTTCCTTTTGAGGTTTCCAGTATATATCGCCCCCTTGAAAAAATCGGAGGTGACTTATACGACATTTACCCTATTTCCTCACAAAAATACGTTGCCACAATTCTTGACGTTTGCGGACACGGTATTCCGGCAGCTTTAATAACAACAATGGCAAAATTATCATTCCGAAGCAATTCAAAACGCTTTTCCGATTCGGCAGATATCGTAGCACAAGTAAATCATGAAATGTCAAACGTTCTTTCCGGAAGCGGAAATTATTTTACCGCATTCTATTGTATTATTGATTTGGAAAACAAAAAACTCTCATATGTAAATGCGGGACACAATCCTATGATTATATTGAAAAAAGACGGAACTGTCATAAGAATGACTTCTCCAAATGCCGTAATCGGCGTTGTTCCGGAACTAACCTTTGTCGCACAACAGGAAAATATTGATACCGAAGATAAAATAGCTTTGTTTACGGACGGAATCACCGAAACCAGAAATTGTAAAGATGAGCTTTACGGAGAAGAACGTTTACTTGATATAATAAAAAAATATTCCGATAATATATGCGAAAAAATAGAAGATGATTTGAATAATTTTAGAGGAGACTATCCGCTAACGGACGATTTGACATTTGTTTTACTAAAATTATCCAAATAAACAAACATTATGAATTAATGTTTTTATTTTTTTATAATTTTTCCCAAAAAAATAAAAAAGACTTATAATTGGTTTTTTAAAACATTTATCACGGAAGTTTTTATGAAAAAGAGTTTTAACACACGAATTAGAATTCTATTAACTGTATTGCCGATTGCATTAGTCCCGATTATTATACTTACTATCTATACGGGATTAAATTTTTATAAAAGATCATTAAATCAAAACAAAGACTTTTATCGAGATATTATTTCGCAAGTAACAACCAATATTGATTTTTATTACAACCAATATGCCATTTCATTTGCCGATGTTATACAGAGTTCTGTATTCAAAGAAATTATAAATCGTCCGGATATGACTGTTATCGAAGACAAAAATTTCAAAATTGAAGGGAAAGAGTATGTCGTTGCATTGCAAGATTTTCTTGTTTCAAAATTTAACGGCGTATTTTTAATGTTAGAACTCGGAAGAAAAGACGTAATAAACAAACGCTCATATAAACATTTTTTCATTGGCTACAGTAACATCAGTTTTGATATAGAAGAATTGAAAAAAGACCCGGTATTTGTAAAAATGAGTGAAGAACTGATAATGGAACCGATTTTAGCGACTTCCAAAGCTATTCGCGGAACCAAAGGTATTACACAGCCGATATTTTTCTTTCCTTATATAAGAGAAGGAAGCAGCGAAATTGAAGAACTGATGCTTATAATAGAAACTCCGACTTTCCTAAACAGTTTATATGAAAAAAATACTCGTTTAAAATTCGGAACTCTGTATATGTTAGACCAATTTAACAATATTCAGGAAAGAAACCATCCGCATGTAAGCGATTACTACAATTTTGATAAAAACAAAAATTGCTACATTTTAGAAGAAGGCGATGACCCAAATGACCCTTTCGAAGGAATGAGTTTTGCAGAATACAGAATGTTAAATGTCGACGAAAAGATTCTGGAACATCCAAAAGTTTTAGAACAGATTGAAATTGCAACAGAAGACGGTGAACCAAGTTGCGAAATGGTAAATTTCAAAGGGAAAAGATATCTTTCCATCGTATCAATTGCAGAAAACTCTTTAATGAAAATTATTTACTTTCATCCGATTCGACAATTATCTGCACCGATAATGAAAATTATTTATATCATTATAAGTGTTGCAATATTAATCTCAATTTTAGTTGTAGTTATCAGTATTATCTTCAGTAAATTTTTAACTCATCCAATAAAAGAGCTAAATATTGCGACTCGAAAGATTTGTAACGGCGACTACAGTATACTTTTGACCACCGATGATTTCTTCGGGGAATTTATAGACCTGTCGGATTCTTTTAATCACATGGTAGATACAATAAGTAACTACAGAGATAATATGGAATTGTTGGTAAAAAAAAGAACCGACGAATTAAACAGAAACGTAGAGCAATTAACAGAAGCCAATGAGCAAAACAAACGCGAATTAATAATGGCACAAAAAATTCAGTCATCGTTAATTCCGAAAGTTTTTCCGGAAACAAAATTATTGCAATTTTCATCCAAATATATGCCTATGGAAGCTCTCGGCGGTGACTTATACGATGTTTATCAAATATCAGATAAAGTTTTCTCCGTAATGATTTTGGATGTTTGCGGACACGGAGTTCCTGCTGCATTAATCACTACAATGGCGAAAATTTCTTTTAATACAAACACTAAAAAATCTAAAAATCCGAGTGACGTTATTTTTAATGTAAATAATGAGCTTTTTGATTCCATAAACGGTAACGGAGATTATTTCACCGCATTTTACGGCATTATCGATATGGAAAAAGGTATGTTGTATTACTCTAATGCCGGCCACAATACGATTTTCCTTGCACATGCCGACGGGACTTTAGATAAATTAGAAAATAACGGTCCGGTTGTAGGAGTAGTAAAAGATTTAGAATTTCCATCTGTAGGTCATATGCTTAAAAACGGAGACAGACTGGTTTTATACACTGACGGTGTTATAGAAGCACGTGATGAACAAGCTGCACTTTACGGCGAAGAACGCCTTATGAATATAATTACTCAAAATATTACTTCGGATGTTAAAGACTTTACAGAGCACATTTTCTCAGATTTACAATCTTTCTGCGGAAACAGTCCACGCTGTGATGATATTGCGTTATTTGCAATTGATATGGTCGGAATTGAGTAATACAAAACAACCAATTGGATTAGGAGCTTTCTTTGAAACGGACTTGGAATACTAAAACATATATTCTTATCGGCGTTCTGCCTTTGGTAATTCTGCCGATTATTATCACTTCGCTTTATACAACGATAAATTTTTACAATCGAACACATGCACAAACCGAAGATTTTTATCAAGGAATAATCTCCCAAGTAACTACAAATATTGACTTCTATTACAATCAATACAAACAGTCTTTTGAAAGTATTGCAAACAGTTCTTTAATGAAGCAAATTCTGAATCGACCGAAAATGACCTATCTCGAAGATAAGAATTTTACCATTGACGGAGTTCATTATCCAGAATTACTTAAAGAAAGATTCTCTACAAGATTCAGCGGCGGTGCATGGTTTTTGGAATTTGACCGTCCTCACACTGCGGATAAAACCCCCTATTTTCTCGGTCGTATTGTTCATACAAATGTTGTTTTTAATCCTAATGATTTAACAAGCGATAAATCATTTGAGTTGATGAAAAATGACAAAACATCAATACCTATCATGGGTGCATTTCCTTTTTTTAAAGGTATGAACTCTACCAATCGTATAATCTTCCTTTATCCTACTTATAATGAAGAAACTTCAGATATAGATTCTATTTTCGTTCTTATTGAAACTGATGATTTTATGGAAGATTTATATAATGAAAACACCAGTCTAAAATTCGGAACGCTTTACGTAATAGATCAATTCGGAAATATACAAGGAAGTAACCATCCTTCTGTTGATGACTACTACGAATATGATAAAGGAAAAAAGACTTATATTCTTAATCCCGGTGACGACCCTAATGACCCTTACGAAGGTATGAGTTTTGCAGAATACAGAATGCTTAACACCAATCCGGATATTTTATCTATTCCGGCAGTTCAAAAACAAATAGAAATAACAAAAGAAAGTGAAGAACTTTCATCTGAAATCATATCATTTGAAGGTAATAAGTTTTTATCTATTATCGCAATTTCTCCTGCTTCAAAAATGCAGATTATATACTTTCACCCTATTAATCAATTGTTTGCACCGATACAAAAAACAATTTATATTATTATCCTTATTTCATTAATCACTATACTTATAGTAGTATTGGTAAGTATCTCATTCAGTAAAAACTTTACATTGCCTATTATAGAATTAAAAATGCGACTGAGAAAAATTTGTTGCGGTGATTATGAAGAACGTTTAAATCCACAAAAGTTCTTCGGAGAATTTATCAATCTGTCTGCTTCATTCAACAATATGGTAGATACAATGAGTAATTACCGAAATAATATGGAGCAACTTGTCCAAGAACGAACTGAAGAATTGAATAAAACCGTTGCCCAATTGACCGAAACTCACGAACAAAATAAAAGAGAACTCGCAATGGCACAAAAAATTCAATCTTCGTTAATCCCAAAAGTTTTTCCGGAAACAAGATTATTACAATTTTCATCCAAATATATGCCTATGGAAGCTCTCGGCGGTGACTTATACGATGTTTATCAAATATCAGATAAAGTTTTTTCCGTAATGATTTTGGACGTTTGCGGACACGGAGTTCCTGCAGCATTAATCACAACCATGGCAAAAATGTCTTTTTCAAATAATACTAAATTAATAAAAGAGCCGAATGACGTTATTTTTAATGTAAATAATGAGCTTTTTGATTCCATAAACGGTAACGGAGACTATTTCACCGCATTTTACGGTGTTATCGATATGGAAAAAGGTATGCTAAATTATTGTAACGCAGGTCACAATACGATTTTTCTTGCACATGCCGACGGTTCTATCGATAGACTTGAAAATAACGGACCGGTTGTCGGTGTCGTAAGAGATATTCCGTTTCTGGCAACATGTCATTCCCTACGCAACGGCGACAGACTGGTTTTATATACTGACGGAGTTATAGAAGCACGTAATGAACGAGCTTCACTCTACGGAGAAGAACGTCTAATGGATATAATCGCTCAAAATATGGATTCCGATGTAAAAACTTTCACGGAACATGTTTTCTCAGATTTACAATCTTTCTGCGGAAACAGTCCGCGTTGTGATGATATCGCATTATTTGCTATAGATATAGTAGGAATCTAGATTGACTTAGGAGTTTTTCTTGAAACATACTTGGAATACAAAACAATACATTCTCATTGTCGTACTCCCTCTTGTAATTTTTCCGATTATACTTATTTCTATTTACTCTACCGTGAATTTCTATAATCAAACTTTTGTACAAAATAAAGAATTTTATCAAGGAATTGTCTCCCAAGTAACAACAAATATTGATTTCTACTACAATCAATACGCTACTTATTTTAAAGACATATCAAAAAGTCCCATTTTAAAAAATACAACAGAACGAGATATAAAATATTTTCGTTCATTACGAAAACTTTTAGTATCAAAAATAAGTGCCTCTATTTACCTGTTAGAACTCAATTGTCCGGATAAAACTTTAAATCTACCGTATCGTTTTAATCGAATAACCGAGAGTTTAGTGCAAATTGACGTTGATACATTGCAAAATGATGATATTTTCAAAGCTATCGGTAAAGACCCGAAAAATCCTATGGTTATGGGGTCAACCAAAGCTGCCAGAGGCCCATTCAGCGACAGAGTGCCGATATTCTTTTTTCCTTTTGAAGTGGATGAAAACGGAAATCTGCAAACTGTACTTATTGCAATAGAAACTATCAACTTTTTAAATAATCTCTACAAACAAAATACCAAACTTAAACTCGGAACTATCTATATTCAAGACCAATTCGGAAATGTACTGGATTATAATCATCCATATATTGACGACTATTACGAATATGACGAAAAGAAAAATCGCTATATATTAAATCCCGGCGATGACCCGAATGACCCTTATGAAGGAATGAGTCTTGAAGAATACAGAATGCTTAATACCGACTCTAAAATCTTATCGGAACCGCAAGTTTTACAATTATTTAAAAAAGCGGAAATGAATAATTCTGCATCTGTAGAAATTATTTCATACAACAACCGCAAATATCTTTCTATAGTTGCGGTTTCTCAAAATTCTAAAATGCATGTTGCATATTTTCATCCGATTAATCAGCTGTTTATGCCAATTAAGAAAATGATTCATATCGTAATACTGCTTTCCAGCATCACTATAATCATTGCTTTATTTATTATATTTTCTTTCAGTAAAAAATTCACAACTCCGGTTGTAGAACTTAAAACTAAACTGAAGAAAATCTCTTGCGATAAATACGACGAGCGTCTGGAACCTAATAATTTTTTAGGAGAATTTATCGAGCTTTCAACATCTTTCAATAAAATGATTGATACAATCAGTAATTATCGTAACAATATGGAACAATTAGTTCAAAGACAAACAGAAGAATTAAATAAAACAGTAATTCAGTTAACCGATACAAATGAACAAAATAAACGCGAATTGGAAATGGCACAAAAGCTTCAGTCCTCGTTAATTCCCAAAGTTTTTCCGGAAACAAAATCATTGCACTTCTCTTCCAAGTATATGCCGATGGCAGCTCTCGGTGGTGATTTGTACGATGTTTATCAAATTTCCGACTCTGTTTTTTCCGTAATGATTTTAGATGTATGCGGTCACGGAATCCCGGCAGCATTAATCACTACAATGGCAAAAATGTCTTTTTCAAATAATGCAAAAAAATACAATACTCCGCATGAAGTTATTTCTAATGTTAATATGGAACTTACTGAAATATTGGAAAACAGCGGAAACTTTTTGACTGCGTTTTATGCAATAATTGATATTAAAGAAAAAACTATTACCTATACTAATGCAGGTCACAATATGATGTACATTCTTCATGTAAATCAAACTATCTCATATCTGCCGAATAACGGTCCGGTAATAGGTATTGCTAAAAATATTGACTTTTCATCATGTTCTGAAAAATTATATTTCGAAGACAGAATAATTTTGTATACAGACGGCTTGATAGAAGCTCGAAATCCTGCAGGAATAATGTTTGATACACACAGACTGTTAGATACGATAAATAAATACAGTAAAGCTGACGTTGATACCTTTGTTATTGAACTTTGTAATTATTTGAAAAACTTTCAGGCTCAAGCTCCGATTACAGATGATATTGCATTGCTTGTTATTGACACAGTTTTTCATTAATATATTATTCTTTTAATTTGCTTTGTTTATAAAGCAATAATTATACGTTTATTAACTCTATTTTTTTCAAAGTTCTTTCGATATTTTATTTAATAAATATATTAAACAATAGGAAATAATAATGAGAAAAAAGCTTTTTAATATTTTTATATTAACTATCCTCAGCGGATGCACAGTAATCGGCTCTCAACCTATTTTATCTTTTAAGTCTATTGCTTCCGATAGCATTGTTATTTTTTTGCAAGATTCTAAAAATGCGATTATCGTAGATACAGAAAAAGAAAACATCGCAACTATTTATGAAATCCCGGTAAATAAAGAAATTAATTCTTGTTATACTTTCGATTCTCATTATGATTTTTATGTTGCCGGCAATAATCTATATTTTACATCTGAAAATTCGCATGACAATATAAAAAAAGCCCAAAGAGTTTTCCATATCGATCCTAAAACAGGAGAATATAAACAATTACCAATTGAAAACTTCTCTGAAGTTCATAGTTTCAACAATAAACTATGGATTAATATTGATAATCATAGTTTTTACGAATATAACCCCGTTAAAAATTTAGGGATACAAACAGAAAATGTAAATCTTAGCTTCAATGGAACATATGTTAATTTGGATAACGAATATTATTTGCAATCTGGAAATGATTTTGTTCATTACAATTCATTTGATGTCATTAAAGCAAAATCAGACGAAGACAAGGATATATTTAACAAAATATCTCCGAATTGGACTGTCCCTTTTTATCTCGAAAAAACATCGAACGGAGTTTCCGTAAAAGAAATAATTTCATTTACTCTACCTCTCAATGTAAATGAAGCCGTTAATTACACAAATGAAGATTTATCCGGAACTTCAATAAATTACATATCAGAAAATAACGAAAAAAACATATTGTTTATCATTCGTTCCGGAAACAAAAATATGTTTATCGATAAATACACAAAAAATCCCGATAATCAAGAATGGGAAAAAAGCGATAATAGTATATCAAAAGATAATATCGAACTTTTTGAAAAACAGTGTAAAGAAACACTTTCCGACTTCTGGATTTTCGCAAAGGGTTCAAACGGAAACCGTGTAATTCTCAAAATATCAAAAGAGACTTTAGAAATTAAGGAGATTCAATAATGAAAATAAAATCTTTATCATTCATAATATTCTTATTTTTTACTGTAAGTTTCACACTTTCTGCACAGCCTATTAACCAAAAAGCACAAACTCTTTCTCAAAATTCCATAGAAGTTTCCGGAAGTCTTGAACACAGAATAAAAGTAGCCACTTTATTAGATACAAGAACTGCAAATCCACAATATCTAAGAAGTAAATCATTTTTAGAATTAAGTCCGTATTTTCAATTTCGTGTCGGTACTTCGAAATGGTTCGAATATCAATTCAGATTAGGACATCGTTTTAACTTACTGTTAAATATTAATCATTCTGATAGAAATACCTTTTCAACAGATTTCAATCATGAACTTTATTTTGAAAACTATTTTAAATTCGGACTTGCCAATACTTCGAAAGTTAATTTTTCGTTATTACCGCAATTCGGAGTTTATGCAGGATGCGAGGGAGACTTACGTGACTGTGTCGCTCCCGGATATTTTGGTATCAGCATGGGAGGAATAATATTATTCGATGCCACAGTCTCAAAAGAATATCCGGATAATCGATTTTATTGGGGGCTGCCTTTGCGTTTCCATTACAATATTTTTGACATTACAGAACTTACTATTAAAGATGATGAAATCCAAGCCCCGGAAATAGGTTTAGGTACAATTCGTCGTTCTTTCCCTAACGGAGAATTAGGTTTATCATTTGGACGTCAAATACAACAAGGTGGTTTTATCACACGCCATGAAGTTTTTTTCTTATGGGGATTTTGTAATTTCCTCCAATTTCAAGGTACTGTAGGAGAAAATATTATGTCATCTATATGGGAAAAAGTGTATTCAGAACATTTAATTACTATCGGATATAATGTCTCATTTGGATACGAATCAATTTATTAGTATAATTTTTAAAATCAAAACTTTTTATTGCAAAAAGTTTTGATTTTAAGTATCCTTTACTATAAATAAAGTTATCTTTTCTAAAACCAAGTAAATAGTAAAAAATCTCACAAATCACTAAAAAAAATCACAAATTAAGGAATTGTATGAATTACAATTTAAATTATGACATCTCTGCACTTATAATTTTATCTTTTTTCTTTTTTATTTATGCCAAAAAAAAGAGAGTTGCGTTAAAGCAAAACAGAATATTTCTTTTGTTTATGAGTACCGTAATCTTAAGTACTTGTTTTGACATATTCGATGTACTCATTTCTCGAGAATCTTCTATTTTATCACGCAATATGTCCTCGCTTTCTGCGTTTTTATATTTCTTATTTCATATCAACATTCCGTTTGTATATGTACATTATATTTTATCCATTTTGGACATCGGAAATAAAAAGAATCGACCGCTTTTTAAAACTATAATTTCAATCCCGCATATTATAGTATTTATAATATTACTTTTTAACTTTTTCACATCAAACATTTTCTTTATTGTTAAAGATGAATATTATCACGGTCCGTATTTTTGGATATTATACGCTAATGCATTCTTTTATTTGCTTTCATGTACCATTTATATAATCTTCATGCAAAAAATGTTACCTCCGAATCTGTTGTCGGTACATTTATTTTCACTCGGACTTGTAGCCATTGCATGTATAATTCAAGGAATTTATCCGGGACTTTTTGTTCAAAACTTTGCAATTGCAACCGGTATTTTAATTTTCTATGTACTTATACAAAAACCGGAAGAAGCTCTGGATTCGCAGCTAGGGATTTTTAACGGAAAATCATTTTCAAAAGTTTTAGACATGAATCAAAAGAGAAATATTGACTATACTTTAATTGTTTGTCATATCGAAGATGCTCGTTTGATTAACCAAATGCTCGGTACTGCAAAAATGGATTTGATATTAAAGCACATTGCTACATATTTAGAAAATACCAGCAAACAATGTGTATTTTATCTTGGTTCGAGTACTTTTGTTATTACTGTATATTCAAGTAAAAACGAATCTTTTAAATTATTGCAAACAATTGAAAAAAGATTCGAACTGCCTTGGTCTGCCGGAGAAAATACAATTCCGGTTTCTGTACGTCTGATGGATATTTTACTTCCGGAAGATATTCAATCTATCGGTGATGTCTATAACTATATTGATTATTTAAAAGAATTGGATAATCGCCAGAAATGGGTTATTTCCGCCAGAAATATAAATTTGCAAGATAAAAGAAGAAATATTGAAATAGAACAATGTATACGTCGTGCATTAGATGAAAATAATTTTGAAATGTACTATCAGCCGATTTACAATGTTCATACCGGAAAAATTGAATCAGCAGAAGCTCTAATACGTCTAAGAGACCCTGAACTTGGCTTCATTTCTCCGGCAGATTTTATTCCGTTGGCAGAACGCACCGGTTTAATTTTACGAATCGGAGATTTTATTACAAGTTCTATCTTTTGTTTTATGAGAGACAATGAATTACGAACATTCGGAATAAAATATATTGAAATGAATCTTTCCGTAATACAATGTATGCAGGAATCTTTTGCTCATGATTTTATGAGTAAAATCGAAGAATACGGCATTCCTTTGGACATGTTAAATTTAGAAATTACAGAAACTGCAGCAGTAAACTCTCCGAAAGTTTTAATAAGAAACATTAATTCATTAAATCGTCGCGGTTTATCTTTTTCACTTGATGATTTCGGAACCGGTTATTCAAACATTCGTTCTTTGTTAGATTTACCGACAGATATTATCAAATTTGATAAATCTATGATTGATACCGCAACTACAGATGAAAACGGTCGTTTAGTAATGAAAAGTTCCGTTGTAATGGCTAAAAATCTGGGTAAACGTATAGTCGCCGAAGGAATTGAAACTGAAGAACAAATAAAAATATTCACAGAAATGGGATGTGATTATTTTCAAGGATATTACTTCTCACGACCGGTTCCGGCTCAAGATTTTCTATCATTTGTACGAAAGTTCAATTTTCGAGATGTTTATCAACTTAATCAAGCTTAGAGTTATTTTTAACTTAATAAATAATCTTTATATTCAAACATAAACTTAACAAAGTCTTTGGAATTTACAGGGCGTGAAAAATAATAGCCCTGTATAAAATCCACACCAAGCTCTTTCATTCTGTCGAATTGTTCTTTGTTTTCAATTCCCTCTGCTACAATTTTCATATTAAGATTTTTTATCATCTTCACCGCAAATTCCAGAGCTATATTTCCTTTCTCATTATCAAACGCAGCCCAAACAATTGATTTATCCAATTTCACGGCATGCAGAGGAAGCCCGATTATATAATTAAGATTAGAATAACCACTGCCGTAATCATCAAGATAAAAATTAGCTGAATTTTCTATAAGCTTTGACATATTTTCAAGTAAAGCCTTTTTAGAATTTACCATAGCTGTCTCTGTAATCTCAAAATTTATAAATCCCGGATTAACTTCATATCTATCCATAATAGCCATTAATTCACCGGCAAGCGACTCTTGCATACACTGAACAACCGACAAATTTACTTCAATAAACTCAATCCCCAAATCTTCCGGATGATATTCCTTAATAAAACGACAGATTTTCTCAAAAACTTTCAGTCCTATTTCTAAAATCATACCGTTTTCTTCTGCAATCTGAATAAAAGTTTCAGGGTCTATAAATTTTCCGTTCTCATCTTTCAAACGAGTTAAAGCTTCGGCTGATACGATTCTATCTTTTTCAAACGAATAAATCGGTTGATAAAAAACATCAAATCCGTCATTCTCTAATGCCCACTGCAATCTTTTTTTCACATTAAAAATTTCATTTTGTAAGTCAATTAAGTCCTCATTCACTGTGATAAAACTTTCATTCCCTTTACGCTTCATTTGTAAATGAACATAATTTTGTATCTTAATCAATTCTTGTGCATTAGCAAACAAATTACAATTCGGATAAGAACAATAGCTGACCGATAACTTCACATTAGTATCCGCAACCAAAAACGGCTCAGCAAAACGATGACAAATCTTTTCAAGCAGTTCTTCATTCTTTAATTCTGAACTTACAACCATAAAATTATTAGCTTCAATTCTGAAACAAATCGCATCATTTTGTGACTGAAGAAAATTAGCAACAGACATTAATAACCTTGTTTTATTAATATTTCCGAATATATCTGAAATAGAATCTAAATCATTTATATAAATCGAAACCATATTAAAAGGCTTACAGAGCATAAACATTTGATTTATATACAAAATCCAAGCATGCTCATTATTGATTTCCAACTCTTTATCCATTCTTTGATAAGGATTTTCCATATATAAATAAATCATCATTGCAGACATAGACATTGCAAAACCTACAATCAATAATTTATTGTAGTTAAATTGTATAAACGCAGATATAATAAACGATAAAACAATTACCATTACCGGACGTTTCTTATTTGGGGGTGTACTTCGCCAAAATACAAAAAGTAATATAAGACAAGACGTTAAAAAAAATGCACTGCATATATACGTCATCAAAACGACCGGACCATAAGAATAAACCGCCCTTTCTCCCAAATCAAAAAAATAATTAATCGGTAAAAATAAATAACTGATAAAGATACATGCTAAGACAATCCCCATAGGAAGAAAGAACTTTTTCATCTTTTCCGTTTGCCAAAACAACTCCCAAAACAAATAGGACAGAGTCATCAAAGTTATCACAACAATGCTTATCAAATAAAACTTCGATATAATATTCGTTATAACGGGAATTTTATCTCTGTTGGCAATTGCAAAAATAGAAGATATATCCAGCAAAAGTCCGGCGAGTACAACAAACAAAAATGCTTCAAAAAAACGTTCCGTCATAAGCCATTTTGTTCGCCTAAAAAAATGTGCAAATATTATAAAAATTATAATCGCCAAACCACACAACTGAAATTGAATCATCGAAAACATTTATTTCTCCACATATACTTTTTTAATATTTATAATAAAATTTAATATTTATAATAAAAGATTATCTAGACCAACTCTTCATCAATTCCCAAAGCTGACCTTTGATTCCCTTTTTACGCATTCTTTCAAATAATTTCATATTTACACCTTTTTCTAAACCGGGAACAATCCAATTTTTGCGAGTAGAACAAACATCAAGCAGATAATCTACAATCTGTTCTTTTACATCCGGTGAAATATAAAATTCCGGCTCAATTCCCACATCGTCAATACCTACATCTTTAAGAATCGGCGTATTAGGATACAAACGAACACCTACAAATCCAATGATAGAATCCGGGTCTGATGCATCGATATTTTTTACGGTCTCTGCAAGAGTTTCCATTGTTTCACCAGGACCGCCAAAAATCATAGAATGATTATATTTTATCCCATATTTACGACACAATTCACAACTGCGGAAAATATCTTCAACCGTAAAAAACTTATGATAACCTTTTAGCGTTACATCACAAAAAGCATCTGTTCCCAAATCCATAGACGTAAGTCCGGCAGACTGACAAGCCGCAGCAAATTCATCCGTAAAAATCGGAGAGAAAAAACCGGTCCACTGAATCTTTAAGTTTCGTCGAACTATTTCATTTATAATATCAATCGAATATTTCTCCGGATGATTAAAAACACTGTCTACAAAATAAAAATGGTGTACATCGGCAGTTTCCACCCAATGTTGAATCTCATCTGCAATATTTTGAGGACTTCGCAATCTATATTTATGACCTTCTATCGTAGGATAAGTACAATATGAACAATCAAAAGCACAACCTCGTTTAGTTTGAATATTTATACAACCGCCTTTCTGGTAATATCCGGCAACATCAAAACCGTTACGTGACGGGAATGTATCAAAATTAATATCTTTAATTTCCGCCGATTTTATAATAGTTCCTTTTGCTACGGTACCGGCTTCTATTTGTTCCAAAAGAGATACAAAACTGTATTCGCCTTCTCCGGCAATTCCGTAATCCGCCCCTAATTCTTTCAAAAAATATTCCGGGAAAATAGTATACGCAGAACCGCCGACTACAACTGAAGCATTACAATTCTCTCTAATCACTTTCATCATAGTTTGGTAATAAGGAAGGTAATTTTCTGCAATAGGAAAAGCATTATTATCAACATTACGAATCGAAAAACCGATTACATCCGGCATAAAAGCTTTTATCTTTTCTTTTAACGCCTCCTGTGGATTTTCTTCAAAACATGCATCAAATATTTGGAGGTCATATTTTCCGGCTGATTCAACTGCGTGAGCAATGTAAGATGCTCCGAGCGGAAAAACCGGATCCGGAAATTTTTCTCTGTTTATAGCTGCAATTAAAACTTTCATATGCTTCTCCTTGTAAATCATTTATTTTACAACTTTTCCAATAATCTTAAAAGCTCATTCGGCTTAAAAATTAAATTAACGGCACCGTTATCCAACAATTCTCTTTCCGTTCTGAATCCCCACGCTACATTTATGCAATCAATTCCGGTATTTCCGGCTGTAAGAATATCAATTTCAGAATCACCGACATACACTGCCTCATTTTTTTCACAATCTAATTGTTTTAAAACATATTCTACGCCGTCCGGTGCCGGTTTACGATTTCTGCCCGGTTTGTCTCCCGCCGTTACTTCAATCATACTAAAATATTGTTTGCACAATTCTTTTACAGCATCATCTCGCTTATTTGAAACTACGGCAAGTTTGTAATTACGCCGAACCAATTCATTCAGCAATTCCGGTATTCCGGAATAAGGCTTTGTTTTTTCATTACAATGAGCAAAATAATATTTGCAAAAATAATCAAATGCCTCTTCAATTTTTGCATTCGAAGTTTCCGACGGAACGGCACAATTAATAAGTTGTCTCATACCGTTTCCCACAAAACTTCTTATTTCTTCCAAAGTTCGCTTTGGATAATTCATATATTCCAAAGTCACATTTACACTGTCAGCTAAATCTTCGAGAGTATCAAGTAATGTCCCGTCAAGGTCAAAAATCACAGCTTTTTTCATTACCTGCAACCTTCTATTAAAAGTAGAAATTCGCCTTTTTCCTTATTATCACGAGCCAATGCTTTGAGGATTTCCCCTGCAGTTCCGCTGTAAACCACTTCGTCCGGTAATGTTAAATTAAAAGGAAGAACAATATTTCTTTTCGGGGCAAACGCTTGCATAAGCTCAAGAATATTTTTCAGCCTGTAAGGCGTTTCCAATAAAATAACCCATTCTTTTCGTTTTAATAAATTTCGCAAATCCTGTTCACGCAATCCTTTTTTCTGAGAAATAAAACCGCCGAAATAAAAAGAACGAATCTCAAACGGAGACAAAGGCAATGCCGTCATAAGAGAATTAGCTCCCGGAAGAGAAACAAGCTTTATGTTTTTTCCGGCAACATATCGCAATACCGGAAATCCCGGGTCTTCAAATACGGGAGAGCCGCAATCAGAAACAAGAGCTCCGGTTTTTCCGGCAGCTAAAAGCTCGTCCAATCGCTCCAAGCAACTTTCAGAATCTTTACGTTGACATTCTATCCATTCTTTCACCGGTATTTCCAGTTTACTTACAAGCCTTATATATTCTTTGTGATGTTCGCAAACTACAAAATCTACTTCTTTTAATACTCGTACAGCTCGCAATGTTATATCTTCGGGATTTCCCAAAGGTGTCGGCACTATATAAAATTCCAACATAATCTCCATTTTATTAAAACAAATAAACTTATATTTATATACCATAAAAACTAATGTCTCGAACAAAATTTTCTTCAAAACAATTAATTGCCGCCGATTTCCGATTATCTGTCACCGCATAAAATCATTTGACATTTAAGTATCTCGATAATCAACTTCCTATCCTTTCAAAAAAGTTTTACAGTAAAAAAATAAGGAGTTTCTATGCGGTACAATTTTCTGATTTTTTCAGTGATGATATTTCTACATTCTTGTGTTTGTAACGAACAATTAGAAAAAAAGACAACCGAAGATTTCATCGAAACGCCGATTTATTACACTAAGATTTTAGCATTTGCTCCGGACAGATTTAATACCGGTTGTGATGAAAGAAAACTTACGACAATGACAGAAAACGATTTTTACGGCAGAGTAACAGACTGCAACGAAAATAATTCAAAGCAAGCTTTTTTTAATGTTAGGGACAATGACATTGTCATAAATGCTTATGCAAATAAACAAATGGCAGACAAAATTATTATAAACGACATTAATTTCACTAAAAAATTAATGCCGACTAATTCCGACAAAATCTATTCATCAAACAAAACGATAATATTTGAAAATTGTAAGTTCAAAAATATTCAGCATAATTCTCAAAAACTCAAATTAATATTCAGAAACTGTACATTCAACGGAAATGTTTCCAGCGGCAATATCGAATTGTATAATTGCAGAATCGAAAAAACATTATGCGACGCCATGAATCCGCAAACCAATTTTATCGCAAAAAATGTTTACGTCCGCAATCTTATTCACGAATTAAGTACAAGCGGAGCTCATGTCGACGGGATTCAGATTTTCGGAAAAAAAGATGTTATCTCCGGAAATATCTTGATTGATAACACACGTTTTTCATTACCTAATCTAAAATATGACGGAGCAAAAACATACATAAATGCAGCATTAATGATGCAACTGGAATTTGGGAGTGCGGAAAATGTAACTTTTCAAAATATCATCATTGACTGCGGCAGTCCGTGGGCTCCCTGCAGAAGTACCAAGCCGTTTGTTTTAGATGACGGAACGCAACTTTATGAAAAAAACATTTTATTTTCTAATATCAAATTGAGCAATCATTATAAAAATTGCTTTTACGGCAATTATTATAAAGATCACATAACAGAAAAAGACATTACTTTTCCCGGTCTGCTTTATGTTACTTCCGTCATGCAAAGTGAAGACGGCAAAACCCACATCATCGTAACAAATAACACAAAAGAAGATAAAAATCTGGTTGTAAAAAGCTGCGGTTATAAATGGTACTTTTCGGTTCCCAAACAACCGGCTCCGATTGACGTACACAAAAAGGAAGAATATGCAGCTTTACGTTATCACGATTTGCCTTTTGATGTTATTTGTACAATTCCGCAAATATTACAAAACGGCACATGTTACGATAACGATAAAATCATACAACAATTTGATTTTGAATAACGACTTACCATGTATATAATTTTACAGACTCCACTCTTCCTCTGATTTCTGATTCCCCAACAAATTTCAGTGAAAGTTTAAGTTCGGAATCCGTTTGTTCAATTTTTTTTAACGTACTCTCAGAAAGCAGTAAATCCGTTTTGTATGTTTTACATAACGCTCCGATTCTACTCGCCGTATTCACGGTATCACCGATAATTGTATATTCCATACGATTTTCAGTTCCGATATTTCCCGCCAAAACTTCCCCGGAATGAAGTCCGATTCCGAAATCAAAAGGCGGAATATTTTTTTCTGCAAAAGATTTGTTTAATTCTGCAAGAGCCCTTTTCATTTCCAAAGAAGCTTTATAAGAAGCTACGGCATGATTTTTCTCGTGATTATTTTTATGTTTGTGAGTCATACAATTTTCAGATTGTATCGGACTTCCGAAAATCGCCATAATTGCGTCACCGATATATTTATTAATAATTCCGTTATTGGCGGTAATACATTTTTCCATCGCAATAAAATATCTGTTCAAAAGCGAAACAACATCTTTCGGCTTCATACTTTCCGACATCGCTGTAAAATTGCGAATATCACAAAACATAACCGTTACTTCTGCATTTTCACCGCCCAACGAAGTATTCCCTTGTAACAAATAATCTCTGACACACGGATCGACAACTTTTCCGAAAGCATCTTTCATAAATTCTTTTTCCTGCAAAGATTGGGTCATGTCGTTAAAGGTATCTCCCAACAATCCCATTTCATCATTAGAAATTATTTTTACTTTTTCAGAATAATCACCGGATTCAATTTTTTTCGTAGCTTTAGTTAATTTTTTCAGAGGTTCGGTAAAAAATCTCATAAAAACATAAGTCGAAAGAATCCCACATCCAAGCAATTTTACCAAAGTGGAAATTGTTTTCATATCAACTTCTATTCCGTTATTTATTTGGACAGAAATAAATGATGACATTAAATACATTACAGGGAAAATAGATGTTGCAATAAAAAATATTAAAAAAATACCTCTCAAAGAAAGCTTTTTTATACCGGGAAGTTTTGAAATATTTCCGTTCGGAAAAATTCTGGGCAAAACATTTTTACGATTTACTGTTTCAATAACGAAAAAAGAAACTACAAAACTGAAAATACATTCCAAAGATAAAAATACAACCGAAGATATTAAAAGAAATGAAATGTTTATTTTAAAAAACACCTTTGCATAAACAGCAAAAATAACTTCAATAACAAAATGTAAAATCCAGCCTAAAATCCCAAAAAGCGAAAACCTTAACGGCACGTTCACAATTCGTTTTGCTAAAATGTTTTCATCTTTGACATATAAAAAAGAACAAGCGTAATTTATACAAATCACGGAAGGTACTAAAAAACAAAAAACTGTCAGTGCAATAACTAAACTGTCTTTTGTTTCAATAAAATTTTTCCATCGAAGCAAACCTTCCGTATGCAACACAGGAAAATCGATAGGCAAACATAACTGCTGTGCCATAAAATTCGCAAAAAGTACACTCAAAAAATATACGATTGCAACCTTAAAACAGAACTTTCTGTCTATCACAAAAGATTTTTCTTCATCCATAAACATCCCCTGCTTAATTACTTTTATCAGTATCAAATTTCTTCTTTATAAAAGATGAATAAATTAACGGAATAAAAATTATTACCCCCAAAGTCGCAATGAATACATATTTACCACACTCAAAAAACGAAGTAACAAAATTTATAAAACCGCAAACTACAAGCAAATAACCAGAAAATCTGTGGATTTTATTCCAAACTTCTTCATTTTTCATAGTACAAGAAATTCTAAACCCAACAATATGATTAGGTTTGCACTTGGGAATGTAATTGCCGATTATTATAAATAATAAAGACATTATAAAAATAACAAAAAAACTTGCTTCAATCGGTAATCCGATAGGTTTTATTATCATAAAAGTTCCGATTAAAACTGACATAATCGGAATTATCCAAACAGTAATTACAGATAATTTTCTACCTATATTTTCAATATCTTTTTCAGTCATAGATATACTTTTTATTATATTTAAAACTGCAAATATTATTGGTAATAAAATAACATTTACCCACTTTGGAGCAAGATGTCTAATCTCATTATTAAATCCATAATTCATCGGAAGTTCCGACGGTAATTTATCCCAAAGAACAATTCCTAAAATCATAGGAACAAAGCACAATATTGTAGTTATAAAAAATGTTGAATTAAATTTCTTACCCATTATTTTCTCCTTTCAACTCTGAATTAATTTGACTAAACTGCGTAAACCAAAGCATTATTTCTTCAAAAACTGATGTATTGATTTCATAGTAAACAAAATTCTTAAACTTTGATTCCCGAACAAGCTCTGCTTTTTTTAAAATTGAAAGATGATAGGAAATCGTAGCTCCCGTCATTTCAAATTTCTCACCGATTTCTCCAGCTGAAAGCCTGCCTTTCTTTAATATCTCAAGAATCTCTCGGCGAACAGGGTCTGATAAAGCTTTAAAAGTATCCTGAAAAGCCATTCCCTCCTCCATCTATTTAGAAATATTTCTAAATAGTAAAATAAAATATCAATTTCGTCAATAACTATTTAGATATTTTTCTAAATAGAATCGCTATTATTCATTTTACATCATAAAAAAATTAAGATAGAAATCTCTCTATTCCCTTAAGGAAGAAAAAATGACAACATATCAAATTACAAAACCAGAAAAGTCGTCCGAGATTACCAAAGCCGCTGTTTTCTTTTCACAAAAATGGAACATTCCGCCAGAAGCATACATTGAAAGTATGGAAAAATCTTTAATATCAAAAAGCGGCGTTCCGGCGTGGTTTTATATAGAACAGCAAAACGAAATTATTGCAGGCTTGGGAATAATCGAAAATGATTTTCACAAACGAAAAGATTTAACACCAAATATTTGTGCCGTCTATGTACGAGAAGATTTTCAAGGTAAAGGAATCGCAAAGATTTTACTCAACGCCGCGTGTTCGCATTTATCGGAGCACAATATTTCAGATGTTTATCTGATTACGACTCATACGGAATTTTATGAACATTGCGGTTTTGATTTTTACGGAAATATAGAAGAAAACGACGGAAATATGATTCGCTGCTATCATAAAAAAACAAAATCATGATTGTTTTAAATTGTTATGTATATAGAAAAAATCACAAATGATATTTGCATAAATGCAGACATTTGAGTATAAAAACAGACAAATATTTATCAAGGAGAAAACCATGAGTTGTGAAAAGAAAGTTCCGTTTACACAAGCGGATATTGATAAAATTACACAGGAGTATCCGACTCCGTTTTATATTTATGATGAACAAGCTATTCGTGAAAATGCACGTCGTTTAAAAAAAGCTTTTGACTGGGCACCGATGTTTAGAAATTATTTTGCCGTAAAAGCTACACCTAATCCCGCAATTTTAGAGATTTTGAAAGAAGAAGGCTTCGGAGCAGACTGTAGTTCTTTACCTGAATTGCTTATGGCACAAAAAGTCGGACTTCCGGGCGACTATATTATGTTTACATCAAACGATACGCCGGCTGACGAATACAAGAAAGCTCGTGAAATCGATGCAATTATCAATCTTGACGATATTTCTCACATCAACTTTTTAGAAAAAGTTGCCGGTTTACCTGAAATTGTATGTTTCAGATACAATCCGGGGCCGTTAAGAAAAGGAAATGTTTTAATCGGAAATCCAGAAGAGGCAAAATACGGTTTTACACGAGACCAACTTTTTGAAGGTTACAAAATGCTTCAAGAAAAAGGCGTTAAACGTTTCGGTCTTCACACAATGATTGCTTCTAATGAACTTAACGCAGATTATTTCATTGAGACAGCCAAAATGATTTTTGAACTTGCCGTAGAACTTAAAGATAAACTCGGAATCGCACTTGAGTTTGTTAATTTCGGCGGAGGAATCGGTATTCCTTACAAACCAGAACAAACTGCGGTAGATTTAGAATATGTCGGCAAAGGTATCGAAGCAAAATACAAAGAATACATCATTGCAAACGGACTTGACCCAATTCGCATTTATATGGAATGCGGTCGTGTAATACTCGGACCTTACGGTTATTTGGTAACAAAAGTTTTGCATGAAAAAAACACATACAAACATTATGCCGGACTTGACGCATGTATGGCAAACCTTATGCGTCCTGCATTGTACGGTTCATATCATCACATCACCGTAATGGGAAAAGAAAATCAACCTTGCGATGAAAAATACGATGTAACCGGTTCACTTTGTGAAAACAACGACAAATTTGCAATCGACAGAATGTTGCCGAAATTAGACATAGGCGATACTCTTGTAATCCACGATGCCGGAGCTCACGGTTATGCAATGGGATTTAATTACAACGGAAAATTGCGAAGTGCAGAATTCTTGATGACATCAGACCGCAACTTCAAAATGATTCGCCGTGCAGAAACAATCGAAGATTACTTTGCGACATTAAACTTCTGATAGTTACTTAAAAAAATAAAAAAGACCTGATTTCTTACGTTTAGGAAATCAGGTCTTTTTTTGCCTAAGTTTATAAAAATCAATCTCGACTGTTAGTTTGGAATATATTCCGTAAAACCGCCGACGGTATAATTTTTCATTCCTTTAACAAAGGTTATATCAGAGCTTTTATAAGAAATACAATTCGCTGTATCCCAATCCGGCATTATCACATTTGAATGACATTGAACAATCAAAAAACCGCTTGCGTTATCGCAAATACTCATATTAAAACTATTTTCAAAATCATTGTGATTTACATGTATCCATTCGCCGTTATTGTGAGAACCGCCCCACACCCATGCAAACAACTTACAATTTTCATTACTCAAAATCTCGCTACTTTCATTTGCTATATTTAGATTAACTTCAAATCTTTTTTGCCAGATTGCAAAGTTTGTTCCGGAATAAATAGGATAATTTCCGGCATAACCGTCGCCGGTCGGTCTCCAGAAATCACAGCCGATTTTTACAATGATTTCTCCGGCAGTACCTGTAATCTTTGCAACATAATTTGTCGGTAATGCTTCAAGTATTTGTGCTTTGTCATCATACTCAATACCGATTGTTTTTCTCAGATTAATCAAATAATCAATATGTTCTCTGAATGTCTTGTCTGTTCCCGAAATAATTTCACTTCCTCTGTACTGCCATTTTTGTATACCGGCTCTGAAATCCTTATCTTCGGAAAAATAATGTTGCCATGCAACACAAGGAAATCCCGGATGTGTCAAAATAAAAGTATATGCAAGCGGAACATTTTCCCATTTTAATTCCCAATGTTGCTGTGTACTTCCCGTATCGTGATTATCTACAAAAGTAACGGCTAATTCCGGTGATGAATGAACTAAATTGGCACTGTCCGCCAAGAACGACATATTCCATAAATTCAAACAAGAATTATCAATATAACCGCCGACGTTTTTGTACCACCCGAATGCATTATTCAAATTACGTTTCAACACAAAATCAAAAGCTCGCGATTTTTTCGGCTGAGTATCATTTATAACTTCGGAAGTTGACGCAATCCAATCCTTTATTTCAGTTTCCCAATTATCGGCATTATCTTTCAACGGAATATCATAATTATGTTCGGGCCAATATTCACCTACGGAAAAAGCAGAATCACTCATCGCATTATAATAACCGACATATTTTCCGGGGTAACCTTTTACATAATCATACCGCCAACCGACAAAACCGGCACGTTTCAAAACCGAATTCATCCAGCTGTAAATGCCCTGCTGTACAATCGTATTAGAATGCTTTAAGTTTCGATACGCCTCAAATAAAGTATAAGAAGCTTCTCGGTTTTCCTGATATTTGTCCGGCATTTTTCTCTTAAAAAATAAATCATCGCTGCAAATCAAAGTATAATTATTTGCCTCGTCAGTCCAACCGGGATTGGTAAAATCCAGCCAATCGGAAGTCCCGGCACGATGATTTATTACGATATCGGCAATAGCTTTTGCCGGTTTTATTTCTTCTATGACCTTTTTCAGTTCTTCTTCCGTTCCGTAGCAATTATTTAAATTGTTAAGCTGTGTCGGTGCATATCCCTCGGCACTTGCGGTATCAGCTTTACACGGCGGAGCAAACCACACATATTCAAAAGTATTTTTTATATCATCAGCACAACTGAGCATAATTTTGTACCAATCAAACCATTTTGGATTAGGATTTTCGGCATTATATTCCGCACCTCTGGGAGCTGAATCCCAGTTAAAACCTTGCAACATGACACCGCTTTTATTTTCCGTATAAGTTTGATTTGCTCGCTTTTTATAATTTGCACTTATTACTTCTGACTCTTCCAAACCGTTTTTGTAAGCTACAATTTTTAGATTAGTATCTTCGTTAATTTTAATTCCGTCAGCCGTATAAGCTTTTTTTGAAGGATTCGGTTCTGTTCCGTCAGTCGTATAATAAATATTCGCTCCTTCGGTATCACAAGTTATAAAAACAGTTATCGTATTCCAAAAATCACCGGCAGGAACAGAAACCATAGGCGTTCCGACCTTATTTGTATTTGTGTATTTCACGGTGAAAACGTTTGAAATCTTAATTCCGCTCTCCATTTCGTATGCAACCGCTTTTATTGTTGTCGTATTTTTTATAGAAATTATACTCTCATACTTTTTGCCGGTTTGCGGATTCGGAATTTCTCCGTCCAAAGTATAATAAATATCAACATTCGGAATATCACATGAGATTTCGATATTTGCAATCTGACTGAAATTATTAAGAGAATCTGCATTTTCTGCATGAAATGTCAAAATCGGTGCTGTTTTGTTATATAAAATCGAAAATTGAGACTTATTTCTTTTTGAATTTGGTACTTCTGTAGAAAAGTCGTCTTGCATTTTAACTGCATTTTCGCAACCAAACAATAATATAAGAAAAATTATTACTGTACATTTTTTAGTTTCCATTTTGCCTCCCGGAACAATATTTTTGTTGTCTTTATTTCTTTTTAATATTAGCTTTGCGTAAGCACGTTTTTTCATCAAATACATGCTATTGCTACAATTTTGTAATCAGCAAAAAAAATAGTGTTTCAGACATAATCAATAGACTCCTCCTTTCATTAAACAAGAAAATTTTTATTCCATATTCCCTTATGGAATTTTTTAGAGTTCGAATATTACCACTATGAATAATATTGAAAAGAGTTTTCTCCGGATTTTTTATTTTACCAATCTTAAACCTTATATTTAAGATATTTACTCTATATTTGAATATAGGATTTTCAAATGAAATGCAGAATAAAAAAAAGGTTGCCCGAAAAGGACAACCAACAATCTTTCGGTAATAACTTGCAATTTCGTTATTTCACGTAAACTTTAGCTTCGAGAACATTTTCTATTTCATCGGGAATATAAGCGAGAAAATCGTAACCGGTTTTTTCTTCAATATAATCAACGGATGTTAAAAATTGTTCCCACGAACCGGTCTTTCCGATTCCCTGTTTATTAGGCATAAAAACCGCAAGGACTTCCGTATCTGTAGAAATTCGAGAATAATCGTCATCGCCATCTTCCATAATCACGACAATTTTCCAACAATGCGACGGAACAACAATTTCTTTTCCTGCAGAATTAGGGTCTTTACGATTGGGAATCGGAATAGTTTCGAAATACCCCAAATTGCTTTCTCCGCCTTTGCCGTAAGGTCCGGCTGCTACATAAAGTTCTTTTCCCCGTTTTGCAAGATTACGCTCATAAGCTTCCAAGTCTTTCCATACTACACGATTGCAATCCGGCGACTGCGGAATCATATTTGTCATCAAAAAAGTCATGCTGTTATCTTCTTGTGTCGAAGTTCTGGCAGCAGACGGACAAACATGCCCTCTGTCAAAACCGTATTTCGAATATTGATAGTCACTTTTTACGACGGCGTACCAATCATCAGGCAGTTCTTCGTCCGCCCGAAAGTCATCACCTCGTTCCGTTTCGCCGAAATTTCGCGTGCTTAAATGCCACATTACCCAGTTGGGAATCAATGTTTCATCGTTGTAAGACATTGTAAATTGCGGTTTGACCATAAGATAATTCGTTCTCGCAGAAACATCGGCGACTGCGGCGGACGGATTTCCCCAGAACATAGAAGAATTTTCCGGTTCCGTTGGAGTTTGTCCGTCTATAGCTAAATCCGCAGCAGTAACCGGCTTTTTGCCTGCCGATTTTATTTCGCTTTCAAACTCAGATAACACTGATGTCACGCAACTGATTACTTCTTTTTTCAAAGCCTCAAACTGCTGCGGTCTGAAAAAATATAAAAATGCGACCCAAACAGCCAAAACGACTAAAACGCTTAAAAATAAACTTAAAGGATTTTTTCCGCCTCTTCCGGTTCGTCTCCTTGATTTCTTTCTTCTTTTTCTACTCATAAATCTATCCCATCAAAAAAGTTTATAACATTATAAAAAAGGCTGTCCCGAAGAACAGCCTTTAAAATTAACAACATTATTCAAAATTACTTAGTTCCCCAAGTTCCGGTACTTTTTCCTTCTGCACCACTAAAAAGTCGTAGAAGACTTTGTTGGATATGAATTATTTGGATCAGGTTGCCATTCCCAAGAATTTCCTTCAATAGTAACAACATCTTCAGCATTACTACCTTTTAATGCCTTCCATTCAAATCCTATACCTTCAGTAGCGGTAACAGAAACTTTCCAAACATTACCTTCAGTCCAAGTACCTTTTACAGCTTTTGTCCAGTTTTCAGCTTCATCAAATGCACCTGTAAAATATACTGCATTTCCCATACCTACATCTTTTGTTGCTGAAAGTTCTACTGTAATTTTTTTAGGTACTACACCCTGATTATCTTTTTGCCAGATTGCGAAGTTTGTTCCGCTGTAAATCGGATAATTTCCGGTATAACCGTCACCTATCGGAGTATAAGAATCTCCACCGATTTTTACAATGATTTCGCCGTTAGTTCCTGCGATTTTTGCTACATAGTTTATCTCTGAACTTTTAAGAACTTCTACTGTATCATCATATTCAATGCCCAAATCTTGACGAAGTTGAATTAAATAATCGATATGTCCTTTCATTGTTATTCCTGTACCCGGAACAGTTTCACCACCGCGATATTGTTCTCCTGTAAAGTCGCTACTTTGAGCAAAGTAGTGCTGACTTGCTACACAAGGCATACCAGGATGAGTTAAGATATAAGCATAAGCAACAGGAACATCAAACCAACTTAATTCCCAATGCTGTTGTGTACTTCCTGTATCGTGATTATCAACAAAAGTAATAGCAGCACTTGGATTACTTCTCATAAGAGTTGATTCATCAGCAAGAAGTGCCATATTCCACAAATCATTGTTTGAAGAATCTCCTGCTTTTGTCCAACCAAATGCATTATTTAAGTTTTGTTTTAATACAAAGTCAAACGCACGAGACTGTTTTCCGGCAGTTGAGTTAATAGTTTTTCCAGTAGCGGTTATCCAACTACTGATTTGGCTATTCCAATTTCCGTCACCGGCTTCAGGCCAGTATTCACCAACAGAGAACGCTGCATCTGTCATTGCGTTATAATAACCAACATATTTTCCGTCAAAACCTTTTACATAATCATAACGCCAACCCACAAATCCTGCACGTTTTAATACAGAGTTCATCCAGCTGTAAATACCTTGCTGAACAGCCACATTTGTGTGGTCTAAGTCACGGTAAGCATCGTATTTCATACCGGTGTCTTCTGCACCTTTTTTAGATGAATCAAGCATTGGACTTCCGGATAATGAAAATCCTTCGTCGTCCTGACAAATTGAATAGTAGTCATCAGTCCATGTCGGATTAGTAAAATCTCCCCAGCTTCTAGTTCCCGAACGGTGATTTACTACAATATCAGCAATAGCTTTTGCCGGTTGAATAGCTTGAATTACCGCTTTTAGTTCTTCTTCGGTTCCGTAGCAATTGTTTAAGTTATTCAATTCATTTGGAGCATATCCTTCTGAACTTGAAGTATCAGTTTTACTTGGAGGTGGGAACCAAACATACTCGAATTTCTGCATAGCAGCAGCATTCTTATTCATTATGCCGTACCACTGATACCACTTCGGATTAGAATTTTCTGCATTATAAGGATTCCCTGTATTGGGGTCTATACCACGAGGAGCTGAATCCCAGTTGAAACCTTGCAAAATTACACCGCTTTTGTTTTCTGTGTAAGTTTGTGCAGCTTGTTTTGTATATTCAGCAGTAACAACATTAGATGGTGAGATACCTTCTTTTGTTGCATACACTTTTAGTGTAGTTGTATCGCTGATTTTGATTCCACTTATAGTGTATTTTGTACTTGCAGAAGTCGGCTCAGTTCCGTCTGTTGTATAATAAATATTTGCTCCGGCAGTATCACAGCTAACCAATACAGTTATCGTATTCCAGAAAGCTCCGGCAGGTACAGAAAGTACCGGCGTTTCTACACTCGCTGTATTTGTGTATTTTTTAGAAACTATTTCTGATGGATACGCCCCGTCTTTGTATGCAATAGCTTTTATAGTTGCAGTACTTGTAAGGCTGATTGCACCGGAATACAAAGTTCCGTTTGTTTTACTAGGAACACTTCCGTCCAATGTGTAATAAATTTCTGCACCTGTTGTAGCACAAGAAATTGTCACTTCTGTAGAACCGCTGAAAGTTTCATCTGCAGGTGTGAAAGTCGGATCTTTTACCGTTTCACGTTTATTAATTTCTCTTAGAATAACTACTGACCATCCGGCAACACCGTAAGATGTCTCTATTTCCACAGAATCTATTGATTCGTGGCTCCAGTAGTTACAATCTTTTTCAAAATATTTTTGAGTATCTACAATACGAACCCAAGATTTTCCGCCGGCAGCTGCAGGAAGTTTAAATTGAACTTCACCGCCGGTCATATTCATACAAAGCACATAATCACTACCGCCGACAACCTTACTACCTTTGATATGAATCATTGTAGCACCTTGCCATTCGTTAGGAGAAGTAGAATCATATTCTACATCATAATTTGTTTGATTTAATGCCGGTTCATTTGCCTTTAAGTTAAGCATGTACTTCATGAACATAAAGTTACCGTTTACATCGCCTGCATTAGTAAATGTTCCGAAATTGTTGTGATATTCTCCGTCACCGCCTGTTGCTACTTTATGAGGAGTTTTTGTATTAATCATGTTGTAGTTACTCCAAGTAGCTACAGAGTCAATATTATATGGATTATTGTTTCCGTTTTGAGTTCGGCTGAATTCATCCCCCCAAACAATCATAGGAACACCACGGCTCATCATCTGAATAGCGATATAGTTACGAGCAGCCTGACGTTTGCTTGCCTTTTGAGTATTTTCATCAGTCGTCCAATCGACAAATCCAAGATTGTTATTATCTCCGTTACCACCGTCACTTGGTCCGAACGGCCATTCTAACTTATCATTTTGATAATTTCCTGCTCCTTGATAACTACACAAGTCTGCAAGTGTAAATCCGTCGTGAGCTACTACAAAGTTTACTGATTTGTGCGGTCCGCCTTGGTCATTGAAGTTATCATAATCTCCGTTGATATAACCACCGGTTTGTCCCCAATTACCGCTGCCGACATAGCCACGAATTGCATCACGGAAACGTCCGTTCCATTCGCCCCAACCATCAGGGAAGTTTCCTACTTGATAACCTTCCGGATATTGACAGTCCCAAGCTTCTGCTATCATTTCTACATTTTTTTTATTTCCTAAACCAACTATTTCTTTAATAGTTGTAGCATCTGAAACAAACTTCCAAGAACCTTCACCTTCACGACCTAAAACAGGAGCTAAGTCAAATCTGTATCCGTCAACTCCCATTTCATCTATCCAATAAGTTAATGAATCAATAATAAATTTGCGAACAGTTTCATTATCACACTGTAAGTTGTTTCCGCAACCTGTAGTTTCCCAATAATCGGCTTTATCTGGTGTCAAACAATAGTAAGTACTGTTATCCAACCCACGCATAAATGTGAGTTCTGCAGTTTGATAATTATCAAAATTTGTATTAGTAACTTCCTCTCCATTATCCCACTTTGTTGGCTTTCCGTTCCAAGGACCACCTTCACCAGAGTGATTGAAAACTACATCAAGATAAACTTCCATTCCAGCATCGTGGAATGCTTTAACCATTTGTTTAAATTCTTTTGTAGGTCCACCGTAAGATTTTTCGCTTGAATATCGTCTGTCCGGTGCGAAATATCCGTAAGTCATATACGCCCAATAGTTTCCGCCCGGAGCGTTATCAGGATTACAATCATTATCAGATTCGTGAACAGGTAAAAGCTCGATTGTATTTACACCTAAAGCTTTAAGATAAGGAGCCAACATTGCGACACCTTTGTATGTACCTTGATATTCAGTAGGAATATTTTTTACAGCTTCAAAACCTTTAATATCTTTTAGAATATCTTCAAGTTTTGCAGATGACGGATGTTTTGTAATACCGCGAGCATGAGCTTCGTAAATAATCGCTTTTTCTTGCGGAATTGCCGGTTTTGTACCGAAATCGGTTTTGTCTACAACTACGACAGCTTTCGGAGCATATTTACCTGTATCAAAATTTCGTCGTGCTGCACCTTTATAAGTTTCTGCACCGGTTCCGTACATTCCGCCGTCGTATTCACCGAGTGCAGTCGGATTTGATTTATCGTGAGAGATTTCTTTTGCATACGGGTCAAACAATACTTTATTTGGATTAAAGCGGTTTCCGTTATTGTCATAGTCTTTTACAAATCCTGCAGAACTGCTTCCTCTATCCCATTCTTCTGAGTATTCCCAGTTTGGTCCCCATGCACGGAATGCATACAAAGTTCCGTTAGGGATTCCCTTAACTTTTGCACGCCAAATATTGTCGCTTCCTTTTTCCATCCAATAGTCATAAGCTGCGTCTTCACCGTAAGCTTTGTTATAGATTTCAAGAAGCATTTTTGTTGCGTTTGCTGAGTAAACAGCAAATGTTCCGTTACCGTCGCTATCATCTATATTTGCTCCCAAACTAAAAGTACCGGTTCCCCAGTTTTCTTGGTCTACCGGTGAATAAGCACCGTCTTTCGGATAATTATAACCTAGTGTTGCAATCTTATATTCTTTAGTAACTACGGCTGATGCTTCCAATCCTTCCATTACGGCAAATGCTTTTATTGTAGTATCAGCTGTAATTGAAAACGGAGCTGTATATTGTTTTTCTACAGTTGGGGCGCTTCCGTCTGTTGTATAATAAACTGTTGCCCCGGCTTCAGATTTGATAGTAATTTCTAATGAATCTTTGAAAAACATATTTTCCGGCAATATTTTTGGTTGCGGTGTTTTAAATGAAAGTGTTCCTAAATCAAAAGTTTTGCCGTTCTCTACTGAGATTGTTTCTCTATGCCATTCCATATCGGTTTCTTTATTTACAATAAGAAAATCCCAAGTTCCGGCAGTGATTCCTGTAATTGTACCGGCAGAAACTTTAGTTTCCTTAGAAGCCGGGTCTGTTACAATTACACTGTAATTTTTATATTCATCACCGCTGACAGTAAATTTTACGGTTGCCCCCTCAAGAACATAATTAGCTTTATCTTTTAATGCATCGGCTTTGAAGTCTTCTGCAATTGCTTTTGCATTAATCAATGTCGCATGAACATTAGTGTCGATTGCATTTTCCAATTCAGCTTTTGTAATATTTGAAATATTATAGCCAAGCTGTAATAATTCATGGAAAACATTACCCAATGCAGTAGAAGCCCAATTTACAGAAACAGAATTTGCCCCCGGATTAATATCTGTCACGGCACGCATTACCACGCTATCTATGAAATCTGCCTCTGCAATTTCAGAACCTTTAGTCGCAGCTTTTACTGTAACAATACGGTTTTTACCGATAGGAATATTATTTATTATTACTCCGGAAACTTTCCCGTCTTTAATGGTAGTTTCTTTTTCTAATAGGTTAGAAATCCCTGTTCCCGTTACACTTACTTTTGCACCGAGAATTTTACTGACATCCAATACTCGAGACTCCGAACTATCACCGATTGTCAAACTTCCGTATGTCTGAGCAGGCGTAGGTTTGGAATATTGTGTCGATGGATTTTCACAACCAAACATCAACACTATCAATAATAAAGGTAAAATCAGAATTTTACTTTTCATTTGTACCTCCTAGTTAAAATCAATATCAATGTTACCGCTTCCGGTAAATACGGTAACGGTAACGATAATTACAATTTCTGCCGTCGCAGTTTTAGTTTCTCCGTCAATTTCTACACTGTTTGTTACTTCACATTTGTAGTAGAAAGTCCCGGTTTCTGTCGGTTTTATAACTAATGACGCTTTTGTTTTGTCTGCCAATTCTTCAAAAGTTGTGTTATCTGAAGATTTACTCCATTTGTATGAAAGCTCTCCGCCGTCAAGAGATTTTGCCGTAACAACAAGAGTTTCTTCCTTATTAATCTCTACAGTATATTCTTTAGTTCCACTTACTTCAGGTGGCGTTGCCTCCCCTGCTTCGATAACTGTTACCGTAAAAATTGCAGAATCAGCAGAAGCTGTTTTGCCATCCAATGTATTTGTAACAACACATTTGTAATAAGTAGTTCCGACTGCAGATGTATCCGGAGTAAAATCTTTGTTTGTTTCACCTTCAATTACAGAATATTCACCGTCAGCAGAATCTGATTTTTGCCATTGATAAGACAATGTTCCGCCGTCAGTAACAGTTGCTGTTATTGTCAACGCTTTCGCCGTTTCACCAACTTTATAAGTCAATGTTTTGCCTTCAGAATTGATAGAAGGGATTTCAGGATCTTGCGGATTTACCGGAGCCGGTTTCGACTCGGAATCATCTGCCGGATTTTCCTTTTCTGCTTCACAACATGAAAAAACAATCATCATACAAGCAAAAAAGAATATTGATAATGAAAATATTTTCTTA
The DNA here is from genome assembly GCA_045133795.1 of Spirochaetota bacterium. Taxonomy (GTDB): domain Bacteria; phylum Spirochaetota; class GWE2-31-10; order GWE2-31-10; family GWE2-31-10; genus RGIG8597. The sequence continues at coordinate 1,384 of JBGUUT010000097.1, read as the reverse complement.
CACATATTTCCCCCTTTATATAATGTGTGTCTGAGAATAGAGTCATTTTTACTTTTGGGAGTAATTTTAACTTTTTGAAATGAAAGTGAGTAATTTTTCTACTTTCCCGGAAAAAACAACCCCAACTTTTACACTTTTATATAATTTTATTCTTTTTTTCAGAAATAAATACTGAAAATAAGAGAGAATATGTGAAATCTATGATTGATAATGCACAATTTTTAATTATGATTTAACATCTGACTTTTCATGGCGGTTCATGCTTTCTATTAGCTCGCTTAGTTCACTCGAAAGATTAATTACATTACATAATAATGTGCCTAATACATTGTTCATGCATATTTAGTACGTGTAGATTATCTGTTCGTAAATTTTTTAACAAAGCCGTTTATTATCGGATAAAGGCTATTCCACATGTTCTGTAATATAACGGTATTCTTATTTACCTTTTTAGTATTTTCAAGATTGTCTGTATAAGTCTTTACGCACTCCAAATACTGTTCCCAGTCACCCGGCACTTCAACAAAGTTATTTTTCTGTTCTTTATATACTTCTACAAAGCCTTTAATTCTTTCTGTAAGATATGTTTTTGTCTCATGGTAGAAATAACGAATTTTACTTGGCGTAGTCGTTTCGTCAATCTGGTTTACAAAGCTGTTTATCATGGATAGCTCCATAAACAATAAGCCAAGTTGCACAGACGCTTCGTTTACCGGAGTTTTAAGAGCTTCTGCTAATATTTCTTCTTCATTATCAGTCAACACCTTTCCCATCTTTGTCCTCCTTTCTTGTATATTACAACCATATTTTAATTTACCCTGTAAATTTTAAAAAAAACTATCATTTTCGGTAGCCGTTGTTTACTAAATCCATTCCCCATTAGGATAGGAATACAATTATGGTCTGATACATAACGCCGGTCATCATATGCAGACAAATATACGTCAGAAGAAGAAAGCTTTCCATGGCCAGTACTTAATGCAACAGATGTTCCGTAATATTCTACATACCTTATGTGTCACAATGAAATGCTACAGCTTCCTTTACTGGATACGGACAGCAACCTTAACAGGACACTGACTGTGTGCTTAATTGCATAGTGTCACAAACCTTTACAGGATAGTGACACTGTGCAAAACTGTGCAAAATTATCTAAAACTATGTACCCATGCACTCATGTACAAAAAAATTGCTGTGCTTAAATAAAAAAAGCAGTCTTCTATGAAGCTTCAATACCTCACAAAGACAGCCATTGTATATAAATATGTTTAAATTACAGCTTTTCTATTTCCTCAATCGACAAACCGGTAACTAATGCGATTTGGTCTTGCGGTAAACCTAAGTCTATTAGATTTCTCGCAGTTTCAAGTTTGGCTTGCGTGAT
>JBGUUT010000096.1:0-5655 GCA_045133795.1 Spirochaetota bacterium | reverse complement strand
GTGTTAATATTTTCTAATTTAGCCTATTACTCAAAATATTTGAAGACAAAAAAATTGCCGCAAGTTGCAAAAAAATGCAAACCTCCGGCAATATTTATTTTGTAATGCAATTACTGCATTAATTGAATTTACTCTTGAACCTGCTCTTCTGTAACATTTTCAGTTTCTGTCGGTTCTGCTTGATTTTCTTCTGTCGTACTTTCAATATTTTCAGTATTCGACAAATCCGACTGTTCCTGTTCTTCTGCTACATTTTCCGCTTCAACCGGCTCAACCTGATTTTGTTCTGCAGAATCTTCTGCTGTCTCCGGTACCGTAAAAACTTCGATATCTTCAGGCTTAACATTTTCTATAATTTCAACCTCTGCTTCAGCTTCTGTTGTATCGGAGCTTGCTTTATCTTTAGAAGCTCGCTTTTTTGATTTTTTTGATTTTTTCAATTTCGACTTTTTCGCCTGTTCTTCAGTTTTCTTTCCTAACTTAAACGACATTTGCACTGCAAAAGCTACATCTCGTCCCCAAGCTGAATTACCGGCCGGAGCCATCAATGCTTCTATTCCTCGAAGTCCGAAATCAAGATGCCATACACCTACATGTAAACCACCACCGAATCCTAAAGAAACACCGGAAGATGTAAAATATCCGATTGAAGTCCACAACGGCATATGTAAAACACCTAATTTAACAGTGAATTCTACACCGGTAGAAAAACCGAATGTCGGCAAAAATCCTAATGCTATAAGGTCAAAATCCGTAACCGTAAAATTAAGCGGACATTCCAAATCTATAAAACGATTTGAATACGGCGTAGCTGTGGCTCCCAATCTCATAGCAAGCGGTGCAAGAACAGCTTCAGAAGTTCCTTTTCCGCCACCGGAAAAAGTATCCGCTATATCAGAAAATTCACTTCCGATATTTGCCATATCTTGTAAATCTAATTTTACGTCTTTGCTTATTTCAAATTTTGTCGCAGGTGAAGCCATAAATCCCAAATCTGTCACACTGAAACCGGCACGCACCCATTTATTAAAGTCGATTATAATTCCTAAATCAAATCCCAATCCGAACGGAATACCGAATCCATTTTTCAGAGGTACATTTAAATCAGACCAACAATAAGTTATCGGTGAAGCCAAACTTACTTTTCCGTCTAATTCCAAATCATACGTATACAAATTAGCATCAACTTGACTCACATCAAGTTTTGAACCCAAAGAACCTTTTCCCAAATTACCTGAAAATGTTGCAGAAGCATGAAATATCGGAGTATACCAGTGAACACCTCCGCCGACATAAAAACCTCTAAACGGAGTTTTTCGCTCCAACATCCACAAATACATTGAAAATGTCGTATTCAAATCATTATAAGCCATCAAATCTGCACCGACAGTCCCAAAATCACACTTTCCGCTAATGTCCATTTCTTCAAACAGTGTAGAAAACAGACCGTCACCTAAAAACATTCTGCCACGAATTTTTAACGTATCGGAAAAACCTAATGAAAAATATTTTGTACGGAAAAAGAACTTAAACAAATTATAATTCATCGCAAGACCGGCTTGTACTCCGGTAAAAAGGCTTTGCTCTCGCATACCGGAAATAAAATGTTCAATATTTCCATTGCCGCCTTGTAATTGTTCCATCATTTCAACAGCAGTAGTCAAATTAAAGCTGTTAGCATAAAGATTCATTCCGAGAGTTCCCATAATGTGCAACCCAAATCTATCTTGACCGCCTGCAAGACCGGCCGGATTATACAACATCGCTTCAAAGCCGTCATAAGTCGCTGCACTGTGTGCTCCGCTCATCGCAGTACTGCGTGCCGAATCATTATAAAACTGAGCATTTAATCCGGTAGTAAGAAATATCCCGAAAACAATAAAAAATATATATTTCTTCATTATTCACCCTCCATCATACCGGTGAAATTATTCATATCAAATTTTAATGTTCCGTTTGCTCCTAATACCATTTTTATCCACAAATCATTTTCTTCCGTCGGATTTAAAGCAATATCAACCTTAGTATCTTTTGGAACAAGCATAGAAAAAGCCATACCGCCGTCTTCTTTCGGCATTTCATCCAACACTAACTGCATATGACACGAATCTTCTCCAATTAAATAGAAACCATTTTCAGCCTTTTCGAGACCACCGATCTTCACTGTTGTATTTGCAATTTTAGGTTCTTTTATTTTCATTTCACATCCGAAATTATGAGTTATATAAGTATCTAAACTTGCATTTTCCAAAATCTTACCAATCATTGAAAAAGGTAAAGAGCTATCAATATCAACAGCCATTTCATAATCATCTATAACTTCCGCAGTAATCAAAAATCCTTCACCGAGATCAACCTCTACTTCAAAACTGATTTTTATTGCTTTAATTGCATTTTTGTCATGAAACTTACAGAAATCAGCCAATGACTGTAAATTACCGGCATCACCAATAGCACTCAACGTTGTGCCTTCGAGTTCGTATTTTCCAAATCCGTTCTCTTTATCTCCAAGAACTTCGATATTTTTTTCATTGGAAGTAATTTCACTTTTCATTATATCCACAATCTCACACTTGGAATCTTCTAATACCAGATTTAAATCGCCGTTATACGCACCTGCAACCTCTTCCAATGTTACACCGTCTACCGTAAGTAAATTTTCCAAAAGCGTAACATCACCGTTTACATTTGCAATTTTTGCTTTTATTTCATCAGATGTTAATCCGCTTCCGCTGCGACTTACGGAACGAGAACGTACGGATTTTTTCGCTTCTTCTTTATCCCCTCCGAAAAGAATATTCTCTACAATATCAAAACTCTTTCCGCGAATTTGTAACGCTTCAGGCGGAATAGAAATTCTATATTCGAACTTACCCTCTGAATTCTTAATTGGTTCAGGCTTAATAGGCTCACTATAATTATTTAGGAAATTATCGGTTTCAAAAACTAATGCATCGCTGCTCGCATCATAAACTCCCGGTTTGAATGAGAAATATTTATCACCAATCTGAATTGCATATTTTTCTTCACCGACTTGGACATCTTCTATTGCGATATAAGGCTTGCCTTCTTCATCAAAAAAATCATCTTTTGTTGCATCACTCCAGTTACCCTTTAAATCTTGAAGTTCCATTTTCACTTTTATCTTCAAGCTTCCGTCATTAGATTTTAATGAACTAAGCATTAAATCTTGCCTGCCGTCACTGTCTAAATCAAGTTTTATTACCGGAATGGAAGTATCATCCGTCTCAGGAGAGGCCATATGTCCTATAGGAAGCGGCCATGTCAAAACAGACGAACTACCGATTGCTTCTGCGACTTCATCGTCCACATCAAAAAGACCGCTGGTCAATTCCAAATCATCAATCTTTACGTGAATCAAAGCATTTTCACCGTCGTCTACTTTTGCGTCATCGGTAAACTTCAGCCCTTCCAGCATTTTTTTTACTTCATCAATCTTTGAAAGTTGTGCCTTAACCTCGCCGATTGGAACATCAAATTTTACATCCCAGCTCGGAGTCGCCATATTGTCAACTCCATTTGACAATACATTGTTTAATCTGTCTACAACACAACTAACCGTCATAAGTATTAAAAGACACAAAAACAAACCTTTCTTTTTCACTTACATCCTCCTAAAATTATTAGTTAACAGTAAATCGTTCTTACTATTCTTTTTTAGATTTTTTTTCAAGCTATTCTTATTCTATATTCTATAATTATTTGTCTTTTTTCTTCTTTTTTAACTGAAAAGACATTTGCATAGCAAAAGCGATATCACGTCCCCAGCCGGAATTACTTGGCGGTGCAAATAATGATTCCAAACCGCGAACCCCTAAATCTAAATGCCAAACTCCGAGATGTAATCCCGTACCGACTCCCCACGAAAAACCGGAAGACGTAAAATATCCGACAGATGTCCACAGCGGCAATTGAAAAAATCCGGCTTTAATAAGCAAATCTAAACCTGTAGAAACACCGAAAGTCGGCAAAAGTCCTGACGGTATTAAATCAAAATCCGTAACCGTAAAAGTCAACGGGCATTCAACATCCATATAACGAGATAAAAGAGGTATAAAAGTAAATCCCAATCTCGCAACAGCCGGAGCAAAAATTATTTCATATCCGCCTTTTCCGCCGTTCATCACATCATCGGCAATTCCGGAAAACTCACTGCCGATATCGCCGATTTTTTGCAAATCTAAATTAATTTTTTTATGTACTTCTATTTCGGTTGACGGCGACATCATAAATCCTAAATCCGTCGCACTTAAACCGGCACGTATCCATTTATTAAAATCAATCAAAATACCTAAATCCGCACCGAAACCTAACGGAACGCCTTCTCCGTTACTTAAATTACCAAGTTGTGAAATCCCCAGAAAATCCCAAGATGAAGCAGCAGGAGACGCCAAACTTACTTTTCCGTCCAACTCCAAATTATATGTATACAAATTAGCATCTACCTGACTTACATCTACTTTTGAACTTACGGAACCTTTTCCCAATTTACCGGAAAGTTCCGCCGAAGCATGAACCAACGGTGTATACCAGTGGATTCCGCCGCCTATATAAACACCTTTAAACGGGGTTTTACGTTCCAACATCCACAAATACATTGAAAATGTTGTACAAAAATCATTATAAGCCATTAAATCGACATTGACAGAACCGAGACTTTGATTCTTATTAAGATTTATTTCTTTGAATACGGTAGAAAATAAATCATCGCCGATAAACATTCTCGCACGCATTTTTACCGTATCTGAAAATCCAAATGAAACTCGTTTTGTATGAAAAAAGAATTTAAATAAATTATAATTCATGGCCAAACCGGTTTGAAATCCGGAAAAAAGACTTTGCCCACACATATCTGAAACAAAATGTTCGATATCGTTATTACCGGCTTGAAATTGCTCCAACACCTCTATAACCGTAGTCATATTAAAACAGTTAGAATAAAGATTCAGTCCCAAAGTTCCCAAAATATGCAAGCCGAATCGAGATTGACTTGCAGCCAAACCTGCCGGATTAAACATCATCGCTTCAAATCCGTCACAAGTCACTGCACTGTGTGCTCCGTTCATTGCCGTACTGCGTGCCGAATCGCTGTAAAATTGAGCATTCAATCCGGTCGCAAAACAAACTCCGAATATAATGAAAAATATACATCTCCTCATTATTCGCCTCCCATTAAACTTGAAACTTCACCCATCAACTTTTAATGTACCGCTATTGATTTTCTTACAAAAAAATCATCGATATTTACTATATCCTCACCGTGTCTTACATTCGATGTTTACTAAAGTAAACATTTCGTTCTACGATTCGGCTTGCAGGCTTTCAAAAGAAAGTCGAAAACGAATCGATAGCAATGAGCTGTGGTTCGTGCGTAAAACGTACGAACGAAATATTTTCCAAAAGAAAATATCAAGCGAATGCGTCTTACCATGTACTAACGTACATTCACCGTGTCTTACATTCGGTTTTTTCTAAAGAAAAAACTTCGTGTCACTCGATGTTTTCTTGCGAAAACATTTCATTCGTTCACTTTGTGAACTCATCGCTGTTCATGTACTAACGTACATTCACCGTGTCTTACGTTCGATGTTTACTAAAGTAAACATTTCGTTCGTTCACGTTGTGAACTCACCG
>JBGUUT010000095.1:0-26610 GCA_045133795.1 Spirochaetota bacterium | reverse complement strand
CTGACGATATGCAAAATAAGTTACTGACGATATGCAAAATAAGTTACTGACGATATGCAAAATAAGTTACTGACGATATGCAAAATAGCTTACTGACGATATGCAAAATAAGTTATCCGGTGAAGCCAATCTTACCAAGTGTAAGAAGCCAATCTTACCAAGTGTAAGAAACCAATCTTACCAAGTGTAAGAAACCAATCTTACCAAGTGTAAGAAGTCAATCTTACCAAGTGTAAGAAACCAATCTTACAAAATGCATTCAAGACTGTTCCGAAATGGCAAGCAAACATTTTCGATTCGTTTATAATAAAGCAAATATTTTCTTTGTTATTATCACATAATTGAAGGAAGAAACTCAAAAATAAAAAAAGCCGACGGGTACAAAACCTGTCGGCTCTAAATATTCTTTCGGAAGCTCGAGTCCAGCTGGTACATATTCCAGCCATACACACCTTTTGCAGAATCTCCGGCATTATCTCTCTGGCTCCGTAAAACAGCTTAATTTTTTTTTTACGCACTTGTAAAGAAGTTCACGAATATAATTCATGATTAGTTACTAACAGAATCACTTACATATTCTCCATACACTTTAATTTCACTAATACATGTATTATCATAATCTGTACCAGGATAAACATCGAGTATAATTAATTGCATTACGATAAACGGAGAGCTATAAATATTATCATCTCTTGTATTTATGATAAAAGAAAAATTTTGTTTATCTATTGAATCTTTAAAATCTATTATATTCTCATAAATAATTATAGGTTCATCTTTTATTTTAGTGGAATTTTGTCCAACGGAGATTGGAGTATCATAAAAAACAATTTTTGCTTTTTTCACTCTATTATTTTTAAGAAAAAGATTTTCACTTTTACAATAACCATTATTTACCGACAAAAAAACCTGTATTCCATCCTTTTCAATAGATTCTTGATAATTAAAGTTTTCAGAATCTTTTGTGCATACGTATTCCATAATATATTCATTGATACCACTACCAGAAACACCTTCAACCCATGCAGTTTCTAAATTATTATCAAAAGCTTTGTCCCTATCATAGAAATCAGAAGTTTTATTTTTCTCCTTTAATACTGAGGAACAACTTAAAGTCCAGTTTGTTCCATACGGAAGTGTACTCCAAAACTGATTTATTGCTTTTTTTACAAAGGCATAATCATTTTCTTCACAAAACAAACATATACTTTTTAGTAAAATAAAAATAAATATAACTTGTTTTTTCATATTTTCTCCTATTGTCTTAATGTACAGTCCCATTTTGTATCAAAGTCCCACTTACTAAATGGATACTCTAAACTTGTTAGCTGGCACATATTCCAGCCATACACACCTTTTGCAGAATCTCCGGCATTATCTCGCTGGCTCCGTAAAACAGCTTAATTTTTTTTTTTACGCACTTGTAAAGAAGTTCACGAATATAATTCATGATTAGTTACTAACAGAATCACTTACATATTCTCCATATACATTAATTTCACTAATACATGTATCATCATAATCTGTACCAGGATAAACATCGAGTATAATTAATTGCAAAATTACAGATGGACTACTATATAAAAAATCATCTCTCAAAATTATCGAAAACTCATATTTTTGACTTTCTGGACTATCTTGCAATACGATATTAGAATCATAAACAATAATCGGATCAGATTCTGCATAAATTTTATCTTGCCCGACACAATTTGGAATATCTAATACTTTTATTCTACATGTTTTTACCCTATTATATTTTTCGAAAGAATCAAAGCTTTTACAATTACCATTATTAATTTCTAAACAACATTTTATGTTTTTATTCCTTTTTGCTTTTTTATAATTAAAATTTGTTCCGTCAGAACGTCCAAAAGGAATTAAAATATACTCATTGTAACCAAATCCTTTTACTCCTTCACTCCAACATGTTTTTATATTTTTATCTTGTAATTTATTCCATTCATATTTGTTATCTTCATTTGTATTTTCGATTAATACAGAACTTCTCCCCTGTTTCCACGCGCCATCTTCTGTATACGCATCAGTTCCTAAAGAATTAAAAACATTAATTGCATTACACAAAAAATCTTCTTGTGCATTTAGAATAGCAAAATTAAATATTAAACAGATAAATAGAAACTTCTTCATTTTTCAGTTCTCCTATTGCTCTAGTATTCCAGCCCATTTTTTAGTAAACCACCATCTATTTGTTTTATAACTGACAAATGCTCCTTTATGTTCTGTATACCCAGTATTTGTTCTATCGCTTCTGTTCTGGTTATTGTTGCCATACATAATCTTGCTTATTTTTATTCGCTAAAATGTGCCATATCACATGGATAATACTTGCAGTCCCTTAGTTCTGTATCATCAAGTCCTAATACCTTTACCAACACTGCTGACTCTATACACCAGTACCCACGATAATCTCCAATTTCCAAATCTCTATTTGTTACAAGACCTTCCTTTAATGTCTTAAACCATTCTTTTTCAAGATATTTCTTTAATCTCTGTACAGCTGAATCTTTATTTGTTTTTGATAGTTGTATTACTTCAACTAATGGTTTCATGTCTTTTGGCCAGAGAATTTTCTCCGTACTTATTTCCCATGAAGAATCTAGATATTGCATTAATAAATCAAAATAAAAATCTCTATGTTCAGATTTTTCTAAAAGTTTCTTATATTCTTCTAAATACTCAATTTGATTAAAGAGAATTATGAAATGCAATATATATTCCATGTCTTCATAATTGTTATCACGCTCTTTTCTTGTTTCAATTAAATTCGTCAATATTAATTTTACTTCAGGAATAAGTTCATTAATATCAATTCCCAAGGAATATCCAGCATATAACTTTTCAAAAGCATAAATAAATATATCATATTTATAACTACGTAAATCAAATTCTTCTGGATGATCCCCAATTATTATATCAGTATAATAATCATTTAATAATTTTTTTAACTTTTCAGAATCTTTATTAAATCGCACTGAAAAATAAGTTTTATCTTTTTCTTTATCCCGCATTTCTTTTACTCCTTGTTTATATTATATATAATTGGTATATTATTTAAATCTCTTATTACTTTTCCACTAGAGTCAAGTCTGTAATACGTAATGTTACCATCATTTGTACAACTGTTTGTAACGATGTGTTTTAGCTAGCTTTCGCTTGATATTTCCTACGAAAATATTTCGTTCGCATGTACGATGAGTTCACAACGTGAACGAATAAAGTTTTTCCTATCGGGAAAAACCAAATGTAATGTTCCATGCTCACCGTGTCTGCAAGCCAAAACCAGTTTTTATCCGCAAAAAAGAGAATACCCTCTAACTTTTACCAACTTTGAACTAAAGTTGCATCTTGGCGCCGACTTGTCGGCAAATAAAACTTTTAAAACTCTTTGCTCAATTCTTCCAAGAACTCGGCTTTTGTTCTTTCAGATTTGCTGATATAAGCTTTGTTTGTATTTCCTATATCCTGACTTAATTTGAGAATGCTTGTGACTTTTTCACTGTTGCTGATAGGCAATTTTAATATTCTTCGAATATCGTTGTCATGATTTGCAGCTTTTAAAATACCTATGGCAGATTGAGCCGGAGTTTGATGATTGTCACCGGAATCGGAAAAATTTACAGCTGTAAGAGATTTTGTTACTGCGGCAATTTTAGTTTTCTCTTTCAAAACACTGTTTTTTAAATCGTTTTCTTTAGATGAAGAAAAGAACATTCCGAATAATTTTGCAAAGAAACCGATATTTGCTTTTTGAGTTTTCACAAAATCCAATAACATTTCATTTATTCTGACTTGTTCAATGGAAGTTTGTAGTTTTTCTATCGGTGCATAGTATGTTTTTACTAGCGGGTCTTTTATATCTAAGTCAAGTATCGCCAAAACTAATTTTAAATTTTCTAAATTTCGCTGTTCTACGATAGTGTCGAAGATTTCCGTTCTTTTCTTTTTATAAAGAACATAGACATTGTTGTAACTTTCATATTTATTTTTTACTTCTACAGAAATTGCCGGACATACCATATTTTTCAATTTTCCTTTGAGGAAATTGATTTTTTTCTCATTGATGGTGAATACATCTTCGGAATTCTCTGTTATTTTAATGTTTCCCGGATTAGAAATATCAATGTGGTAAGCTTCACCTTCAAATGTTCCATAGAAGTTTTTTTCTGTTTCTGTTTTGTTTACTTGGAAAATTTGAAACTCATTCTTATTTAATAAGAATTTATCAACATCTTCTTTGGAAACATCGTTTTTACCTGCAGAAGCCAAATCTAATAATAATTGTTGACGAAGTTCTATTAGTTTCGGAATGGATTTATTTTTCATATAACCTTTACCGGCTTCCAAAACAAGTTGCAATTCTTCACGTTTTTTTTCACGTGTTTCTTTCTCAGAGGCAAGTTCTCCGAATGCTTTATCCAAAAGGTCTTGTAAATATGAATGCCAATTTGGAATGTAACGGTTCAACATTTCGTTGGCTAAAATATTAATTTTATTATTAATAAAAGGGTGTTGTTTTGCTACACCGGCATCTATCATTTTCATAATGGTAGCACTGTCAAGTTTTGCATTTTTTTTCACAAAATCCAAAACTTTTATGTAATTATCGCGATCTATTTCCTCTGAATATTTTTCTAAAGTTGCACGAGTTACGCCAATTTCTGAAACCGGCAAAACTTGTGTATTCGTTTGTAATGCTTCTTCTTCTTCTCTTTTTCTGCGTGCATCAAGAAAACGCATACATCCGCGTAAACTTGCATCTTTTAAAATAAAGATATAGTTGAATGTTAATTTATTGAAATCTTTTATTCTGATTTTGCAATCACAAAATTGCATTAAAGGGTCTATTAATTTTTGAAAGATTTCACCGTGTAATGCATTTAAATCATTGATAGAAAAAATATAATCAGTAGAAAATTGTCCTATTTTTAGTAGGGATTTTTTAAAAACATTTGCAACAAGATCTGACCCGTAAAAGAGATCTTCTAGTTTTAACATCTATAACTCCTCTTTGATGAAGCTAATAATTTTTTAGATAATAGTTTATTTTTTTATCGATGTTGTTAATTATAAAATTGAATTACTTCCGGTTTTTTAATCCTTTTATTTGAAATATGTAAAAAACATTTATTAATTATAGCCGCAAATGAATACTTGTCAGTAAGATAAAAAACTTGTACAGTACCGAAGATTTTTTTTTCGCTTATGTTTTTAGCGATTAGCTACGATTTAAAAAATATAGTGTCGTAAATATCCCAATTTAGGAAGTTCATATGAAAAAATGTCTAATCTTCTTTTTTTTGCTTTTAGTCGTAGGAGTAAATGCGAAAATAAACTTTTATGATAACGATATAGGCAAAATCAAAAAAGATTTGTCTTCAAAGACGACAATGCAGAAATTGTTGTTGATTGATAATTACATAACTAAGAATCCTGATCTTTCAGATTTATATTTATATAAAGCACAGCTTGAGTTTTCGATGAAAGATTTTATTGGAGTAGAGAAGACACTTTCAAAGCATATAGAAAATAATTTTTTCCCCGATTCTCAATGGAAAGATGCTGCTTATTTATTAGGTATGAGTTTTTATCACGGTAGAAAGTTGGAAAATGCACATGAAGTTTTTAATGAAATAGTACAACGATTCCCGGAAGATTCTACCGCAAAGTTCTTTTTAAACTTAATTTCATTGCCGGCAAAATCAAAGATTGAACAGGAACAAATATCGGGAATCGATGTTGAATATATAAGTATGTTAAATCGAGATTACAGTACGGAAAATCAAGAAGAAATCGGTAATTATCTTTATTTATTGTACAAAAAAAGTATTTCAATTAAAAAGAATAACCTTTTTGATTACGTTCAAGAAGGAGCCATAAAGGTTAATTCGCTCGATGATTCAAAAATATTAGAAAGTTTTCCAATTTCGTATGACTCGAAATATTTCAAAGTTATATCAACCGAAGCTTTAATGATTAATCCGGACGGAAATATTTCAAAAATCGAAAATATCGAATATCAAGAAACAACAAACGGGCATACTAAAAATATAATTATTAAATCTTCCGATATTCAAAAAGGGGCTATCCTCTGTTATAAAATCGCATTTAAAGGGCTGGAAGACAAAAAAGAAGAAAGTCCGAATGTCAGTGATATTTTTTATGTTGCATCGGGGATTCAAACATATAAGAAAAATTATACCGTAAGTTTCCCTTCTGAATTAGGATTTTATTTGATTCCGGACGGATTAAATGACTTTTTACCGGAAGAAACGAATGAAAACGGAATAACAACTTTTTCATATACTTGTACAAATCCGGAAATATTACAGTTATCACAAGTTGAAAACATCTGTATTTTTGATATTTCTCCGAAAATTGTTCTTACGTCTTATGAGGATTGGAATGATTTCGGTAAGTGGTTTGCTCCGAAATATTACGCTTTTACAAAATGTATATTACCTGCAGATTGTGCGATATTGGCAGATTTACCGGATGATAAACTGGAAAAATTGAAAGCAATTTATCGTTATATGCAAAAAAATATTTCAACAAAGGAAAATGTAACATTTTTACCGTTGCAAACTCCGGATGTGACATTGAAAATCGGCGGCGGAAATATTGCCGATAAAAATGTTCTTCTTGCTTGTGCGTTAGAAAAGGTCGGAATAAAATCTTATCCGATGTTGCTTTCCAGTATAAATAATGGGCAGGTTTCGGCTGATATTCCGGCTGCGTGTGCGTTTAATCATATAATTACTTATGTTCCTAAACAAGATGGTATACCGCAGGCACTTTATCTTGATTCGAGTACAAAATTTACGGACTACAATAATCTTACTTTTCAGCTCCAATCTACAAATGCGTTAATTGTGGAAGACAGCGGAAAGACCGAACTTGTTTCGACACCGGTAATCGATGCTGCATTGAATTGTATGGTTGAAGATTACAAGGTGGTTATTGACAATATAGGATGTGCAAAAGTTAATTTGACACAGGAAATTTCCGGAAGTTTTGCCGAATATTTCAGAACTCAACTTGCACAAAGTGAGTCAGATTCGCAAAACATGAAGCAAGAATATTTTTATCAAATTCAAAAAGATATTTTTCCGAATTTGCAAATGAATCAAATGACGTTAAAAGAAGATAATCCTTATTCCGGTAATTTTTATTTAACGATTGATACTACAGCTGATAACGTTACCGAGATTTTGTTGGACGGAAAACAAATATTAAATTTCCAATTGGGGGATTTAGGTGAATGGTTTTCTATGCCGCCCGAAACTTTGTATGATTACAGAAAAGATTTTGCATTTTCGTTTAAAAAGAAGATGGAATGTCAATTTCCGCAAGGTTATCGAATAGCGGAACATAATTTGCAAAATCTATTCAAAGAAAATAAGTATTTTATGTTTAAATTTAATGCAGATAAAATTGATGATAATCATTTTATTCTTGATTCGGAGTTGCAATTACGTGATGTTATAATTCCGGCTGCGGAAATTTCATATTTAAATCAATATATCGGAATGTTGTTACAGTCTTTGCAATTTAAGATTGTAATGGAAAATCCTAATATTAATTATGAGACTTTTTTTGAACCGTTACTTGAAAAATATAAACAAGCTGATGTTTATAAAAATTATTTGAGTCGACTTTTTGCATTAAAAAAGCTCGATAAAGCAAAAAAAGTTGCAATAGAAGCAAAGCAATATTTTCCTGAGGACAGTTATTTTTCGCTTGTATTGGCGATGGTCGAATATGAATTGGAAGAATTTGACGAATGTCGTGAAGAATTACTTTATCTTCTGGAAAAGACTCCGGAGGATGCGATTGTATATGAATATTTGGCGCAACTTTATCGCCAAACAGCAGATGATAAAAATCATTATGAAATTTTAATTAAGGCACATGAAAAGTTTCCTAAAGAAATTAGTTTTGTAAACAGTCTTGTTGAGTATTACAGAAAAAATAATCAATTAGATTCTGCAATTTCTTTATTAAAAGAAACTTTAGCTGATAATGAAAATAACAGTAATATTTATGCAGACTTAGGGTATTTGTATTCGTTGGCAAAAGATTTTGAAAATGCAAAATATCATTTGCAGCAAGCTATAAAATTTAATGAAGATAACAGTTATGCTTTGAATAATTTAGCGTGGTTGTATTGTGAAAATCGTGTCCAATTGGAAGAGGCCGTAGCTTTTGCATTAAAAGCTTGTGAGTTAGAACCAAACAATGATAATTTCTTAGATACTTTAGCGGAAGCGTATTATCAGACTAATCAATTTGAAAAAGCGAAGGAAATTATAAAGAAAGCTATTGATATAAATCCGAATTATAATTATTTGCATGAGCAGTTGAAAAAAATTGAAGATGCAGTTAATCAAAGTAAAACATCTGAAGAAGAGAAGATGTGAATGAGGAATAAGTGACAGAGAATAAAAAAAAGTTTTTTTTAGCGACTTTAATTGTTGCAATTTCTAATTTACTTTCACGCATTCTCGGATTGTTGCGTTCTACAATTCTTGCGGCAATTTACGGAGCAACAGAAAATAACGGAATTGCAGATTGTTATAATGCAAGTTTTGTTTTACCGGATATTATTTATAATCTCACGGTTTTTGGTGTCATTTCAATTGTATTAGTGCCGTTTTTTTCCGGGATTCTCAGCAATCGGGACGGTTTAGCAGAAAATAATGATGAACTTGATAAAAATTGTTGTGCAATGTTGAACTTCTTTTTTATGATGGTTGCCGTTATTTCATTGATTACTTGTTTTTTTGCCCCGGTTATAGTGAAAAACTTTTTGGTAAAAGGTTTTGCCGATGATTCTTATAAAATTGCAACAACAATACGTTTAACCAGAATTATGTTACTTCAACCGCTTTTTGTTACGTTGGCAGGCATTCTCGGTGCGTATATGAATGCAAAAGAGCGTTACACGAGTTATTCGATAGCAATGCTTTTTTATAATGTCGGAATAATTGTCGGAATTTTGCTGTTAAATAAAAAAATAGGTATTGATGCTGCTGCGTGGGGAACTGTACTCGGAAGTTTTCTTTGGTTTATTATTCAATTATTCGGTGCTGTTTTTTCAGGTTTTCGCTATAGATTTATGTTACCTCAATTTGATAAAGAGTTTTTTAGTTTGATATTTCTTGCGATTCCCAGAGTAATAGCACTCGGAGGAGAACAGTTTGTAAAGTTTTTTATTACGGGATACGCTTCTTTTTTATGTGCCGGAGCATTGACAATATACAGTTATGCGGAAAATTTCAGTATGGTTCCGTACGGAATGATTGCGGTAAGTCTTTCTACGACGGCGTTTCCGATATTCAGTAAAAGTTTTGCTATAGGTGAATATGATAAAATGTTGGAATCGTTGTTTGATAAACTGAAAGTACTTTTATTTTTGATATTACCTATTTGTTCATTGATGATTGTTTTACGCCTTGAAATGATTGATATTTTGCTCGGATATAAAAGTTTTACAAAGCAAGATACTCTTTTAACAGGAAGTACTTTTTTTGCATATATGTTAGGGATTCCTTTTTACAGTATTACAATAGTGGTAGCGAAATATTTCTATGCTCAAAAAAGGACGTTTATGCCGATGATTATTTCGTTGTTGATGTGTTTTACAACAATTGTTTCATCTTATTTGTTGATTAGAGTGTTACCGGAAAATATGAAAATATCAGGATTGGCGTATGGTCGAACAGCAGGTTATTTAATACAAATGATTTTGCTTTTGATTATGATTTTTTCAGCAAAAAAAGTACGGTATACTGTTTTTCCGAAAATACAAATCTTGGAAATTGCTCGTGTTATTGCAATGAACCTTATTTTTGTATTAGGTATATTTTTTATTCATTCCTGGATATTAAGTTATATTACGGAAAATATTTTATTAAAAACTAAGTTGCAATTTTTAATGTCAGGATGTATTACCGGTTTTACGGCAATATTACTATATTTTTTATTGGGAGTTGTTTTTAAGCTTCCATATTTCAATCTTATAATCGCAAGATTAAAAAGAAAATAATTATGAGAGAACGGAGTTTTAAATGAAAATGATTCTGCTTTTTCTTCTTATACCCATTATTTGTTTTGCTCAATCGGAGCAGGAACAAAAACTTTCATTCAAAGTGACGGAAGTAAAAGGAGAAGTTTTTCGTAATAATGAAGATGAAGGTTGGATTGCGGTAAAAGACGGAGATTTGTTGTCAGATAATACGCAAATATTAACCGGGCTTCATTCCGGTTTATCGCTTGATTTGACTGAAAAATCGTACATAACTATCAGTCAGTTGAGTAATGTTATTTTGCAAAGTACAAGAATTAAAAAGTTTACTTTGACAACGGAAATTTATATTGTAAGCGGGATGGTTGTTACAAGTTCTGAAAAAATGCAAGATTTAAACAATGAACTTTCAGTGATTTTTGATAACGGTAAAGCGATTTTGGAAAATGCATCCGGACAAATTTATATGCGTAAAGGGTACGGTGTTACGATTTTTTCTGAACGCGGTGATATTAACATAGAACAGAATATTTTAGGAAAAACTATAAAGCGAAAAGTGTATCCCGGCGATTATTGTCTTTTAAAAAAGAACGGTCGATTTGTGGAAAATAGGGAATTAGCAGAACAAGAGATGTTTATGTCAAAATCTTTAAACGATTCGTCTGTTAAAGAATTTTTTTCCAGAACAAAATCTCAAAATGCTTATTCAAACAGAAGGCGTTAATTATCGTATACTTGCAAAAAAGCCATTTTTATTATATAGAAAAGTCAGTTTTCTTAAATAAAATTGGGGAATATAATGGAGCAAATTGATTTAATTAATGGTCTTGCACAACTTATAAGAGAAAAGCAAGGCGAACATTTAACAGTTGTTGATATATCAGAAATTACTACAACTACTCGTTATTCTGTAATTCTTACAGTTAATTCAAAAGTTCATGCAGAAAGTATGACAAAAAATATTATCGATTATTTGATTGATAACGGACATAGAGAATATTTATTATCAAAAAATGTTCCTACTAACAATCCGTGGATTTTGATTGACGCATCAGATATTATTATTCATATTTTTGAAAAAGAAGTCAGAGATTTTTACAACCTGGAAAAATTGTACACTCGAGGTAAAGTCGTTATTTCAGAATAAGAAAATCTCCTGTTTTATTTATAAGGATGTAATTATGAAGATAAATCTGTCATTCGGCTTAAAGAAAACATGGATTGTTTTGGTCTGTTTGTTTGTTTTTACATTTTGCTATTCTGAGAATTGGCAATTAACAGATTATGTCAGTCATTCATGGACTACCAATGACGGTTTGCCTTCAAATGTTATCACTTCCATTACACAAGATACTCGTGGATATATCTATTTCGGAACATATGTAGGACTTGTAAAATTTGACGGTTCTACATTTTCTATTATTAACCGCAATACATCTAAGTTTGTGCCGTTTGTTTCCGCACGTGTAATTAAAGAAAGTCAAAATAAACAGTTTTGGGTTGGTTCTAATAATGAAGGGATTACTATATTAGATGAAAAACAAGCGGACTGTCATGTTTTGTTAAAGGAGTTACCGGGCAATTCAATTCACAGTATAGCAGAGACTAAAAACGGAGAGATGTGGATTGGAACATCAAACGGAATTGTATTTTATAAAAATGACAAAAAAGTTATAAGCATTCCTACACCGAAAAATGACGGGATTATTGATTCTAATATAGTTCAAGTGTATTGTGATTCATTTAATCAAGTGTGGTGTGTTACTTCTTCCGGAATACTTTATAAGTATGATAATAAAAAGTTTGCAGTTTATAATCCGTCTTTTCTCAACGGGAAAAAAGTTTCTGCCGTATTTCAGGATTCGGAAAATAATTTTTGGATTGGTTTGAATAATAACAGGGTAATAAAAGTCAAATCAGTTGATGCAGCTATGCCTACAAGTGATTCAGAATATGAGATTTATGTAGGTAAAGACGGAATCATCGGTGAGTGTGATATTACGACTTTTATGGAAGATTCGAATAATTCAGTTTGGATAGGAACAGACAGGGGAATTTTTATTATTACTAAAAGTGGTAAAACACATTTTTATACACAGAGCGAAGGGCTTATAAATAATGCCGTAAGTTCTATTTTTTTAGATAGAGAAAATAATATCTGGATAGGAACAGATCAGGGCGGAGTTCAGAAATTAACAAGATCTAGATTTACGTCAATTCCTTCAAAAGAAGCTGTAAATTGTATTTTAGATGATAATACGAAATTTTGGATAGGAACCGACAGAGGGCTGTTTTGTTATAAAAACGGTACATTTATTAAAAATAATATAACAGACTTTTGCAAATCTTTTCGAATTCGCCATTTGGCAATGACGGATGACGGAACTTTATTGGTAAGTACTTATTCTGATTTTGGGCAATTAATAATAAAAGATGATAAAATTATATCTTTGAATGAACAGAACGGGCTTTTAATTAATAAAGTTCGTGTTGCATTAGAGTTGTCTGACGGAAATATTGCGATAGGTACAAGTAAAGGATTGAATATTTTTAATGTAAATACCGGCAAGATTTCTACGTATACAACCTTTAACGGTTTAACTAATGACTTTATAATGAGTTTGTGGGAAGATTCCAAAGAAAACTTGTGGATTGGGACTGACGGCGGCGGAATAAATATTATGAATAAAGGTGAAATCGTTAAGACTTTTACCTCAGAAAAAGATAATCTTGCCGGAGATGTTGTTTTTAAAATTATTCAAGACAGAAATGAAAATTTTTGGATTAGTACCGGTACAGGATTAAGTCGATATGACGGAGAATCTTTTTTTAATTACAATGTTTCAAACGGGTTAGGCAACGATTCGGTCTTTCAAATTCTAATAGATCAATTTGATACTGTATGGCTTGTAAGTAACGGCGGAATTTCTTCTGTTCATATGTCGCAACTTGAGGCTATGGCGGCGGGAA
The DNA here is from genome assembly GCA_045133795.1 of Spirochaetota bacterium. Lineage (GTDB taxonomy): Bacteria > Spirochaetota > GWE2-31-10 > GWE2-31-10 > GWE2-31-10 > RGIG8597. Next base: position 13,592 of record JBGUUT010000095.1, on the reverse strand, counting down.
ATAGATTGTCGCTTGAAGTAAGACATTATAACAGTTCTGACGGTTTGTTTAACAGTGGTGTTACAAGTACGGCATTGAGTACGATTGACAGAAAAGGCAGACTCTGTTTCACGATGGCTGAGGGGATTTCATTGTATGACCCGAAACAAGTGAGTAAAGTTTGTCCGCCGCAAGCAATTATTGAAAATATTGATATCGGTACAGAAATTATTCCTATATCTGATGAACCGATTGTTATTCCGGCAAAAAATAAGCGAGTAACTATTAATTATACCGGATTGACTTATATTTCTTTGGACAGAGTTTATTTTAGATATCAACTTGTAGGATTTGACAGTGAGCCGTCAAAGCTTACGACACTTCATCATGTGTCATATACAAACTTAAAGCCCGGAAAGTATACTTTTTATTTGAGAGTGGTAAACAGTGACGGTGTATGGAGTAATAGCACGACTCAAATTACCTTTATAAAGAAGGCTTATTTTTATCAAAATCCGTTTTTTATTATTTTAGCGGTTATTGTGGCAATATTTATAGTTTTTATATTTTTCAAGTTGAAGTTTCGTATTATGGAAATAAGGGAAAAGAGACTTGAAAGAATTATTGCAGAGAAAACACAAGCTCTTGAGGATGAGATTCGTAATTCAGAGAAATTATTATTGAATATTTTGCCGGAATCGATAGCAGAACGTTTAAAACATGACAATGGAGTAATTGCAGATTCTTTTAAAAATGTTTCAGTTTTATTTTCAGATATAATGGGATTTACAAAAATATCTTCTCAAAATACACCGGAAATAATAGTTCAGTCTTTGAATGGTTTATTTTCACGTTTCGATATTCGAGCTTTGGCAATGGGAGTCGAAAAAATAAAAACTCTCGGAGATGCATATATAGCAGTTTGCGGAATGCCGAAAGAAGACTCCAATCACGCTACACATATGTTGGAATTTGCACAGGGAATGTTGCGAGATATAGAAGAATATAACAAAACTTCTGATGTAAAATTTTCAATGCGAATCGGTATTAATTCCGGAGAGGTAACCGCCGGCATCATCGGGAAAACAAAGTTTATCTATGATATTTGGGGGGATACCGTAAATGTTGCCAGTAGAATGGAAAACTGCGGTGTTGAAAATAAAATCACGGTGAGTGAATCAACATATAATTTGACAAAACATTTTGTTGAATACAAGGAAGATTTTGTAGAAGTAAAAGGAAAAGGCAAAATGCGTATTTTCCGTACTGAATAAGAATCAAGAAAACTAAGGGAAAAAACTATGAACATTTTATCTATAGAAAAACTTACAAAACTCGGTAAAGACGCTCCGTTATTTAAAAATATTTCATTTGGGATTGAAAGCGGGGAAAAAGTGGCTCTTATCGGGAAAAACGGGTGCGGAAAAAGTACTTTGCTGTCTGTGATTGCAGGTGAGATTCCAGCAGATGAGGGAAAAATCAGTAAAAATAAAGAAGCCGGAGTTGCGTTTCTTCATCAAAATCCGCCGTACAACCCGGAAAATTCCATCAGAGAACACTTGTTTGCTGGTTCATCTCCCAGAATGCAGTTGATAAGAGATTATGAATACGCTTGCGATACCGGTGCTATAGAAAAACTCGATGAGTTGACACGTAAAATGGATGAATGCAGAGGCTGGGAATATGAACAGGAAGTCCGTTCCGTATTACAAACTCTCGGTATTTCAAATCTTGATATAAAAATGAAAGAACTTTCCGGCGGAATGTTGAAAAAAGTCGGATTGGCACAAGTACTTATCGAAGATTCTAAACTCCTTATACTGGACGAGCCTACAAACCATTTAGATATGGCAACAATTTCATGGCTGGAAGATTATTTGATGAAAACCAACAAAGCGTTATTGATGGTTACGCATGACAGATATTTTCTGGATAATGTTTGTTCTGTTATTTATGAAATTGATAACCAAACTCTTTATTCATACAAAGGTAATTTTTCATATTATCTTGAGAAAAAAAGTGAAACTCAGCATGCCGCAGAACGCAATGAAGAACGTATCGAATCAATTTTGCGTAAAGAAATGGAATGGCTTAAACGCGGACCCAAAGCACGAGGAACAAAAGCAAAAGCTAGAAAAGACGCTATCTACTCTATGATAAACAGAGAAAAATTGCAAAAAGATAAGGGATTCGAATTTGCAATAGAAGGACGACGACTCGGCGGCGTGATTTTGGAAGCCGATAATCTGAATAAAAGTTTTAATGATATAAAGTTACTGAACAATTTTTCGTATACTTTTAAAAAAGGCGAACGACTGGGAATTTTCGGCGGTAACGGTACGGGAAAAACGACTTTTTTGAATTTGCTTACCGAGACTTTAGAGCCGGACAGCGGAAGTATAAAAAAAGGAATAAACACCCATATTGCGTATTACAATCAAGACCCGCCTATGCTTTACAGTGATACAAAAGTTATTGATTATATGAAAGAAGCCGCCGAAGTAATTCATCTTCCGGACGGAACGACTCTTTCTGCCGTGAAGTTTTTGGAACGCTTCGGTTTTACTTCTAAGCATTTATATTCGCCGTTGAATCAACTTTCCGGCGGAGAAAAACGACGTGTTTATCTTGTTCGTTTACTTCTGGAAAATCCTAATTTCTTGATTTTGGATGAACCTACAAATGACTTAGATATTCAAACCATGTCAATATTAGAAGATTTTCTTGAAAACTACTCCGGCTGTTTGGTTGTTGTATCACACGACAGATATTTTATGGACAGAACAATTGACCATATGCTGATTTTTTCTGGGAACGGCGATGTTTGCGGATTTGCCGGAAACAGTACGGACTATCTTGCGTTTAAAAAAGAACAGGAACAAGAAGCTCAAAAAGAAGAAAAGACAGAGCGAAAGAATGTTGTCGAGAAAATTAAAACCGCACCGACAAAAAAGAAACGTTCATTCAAAGAAAATCAAGAATTTAAAAATATCGAAGATGAAATCGCCGAACTTGAAAACGAAAAAAATGAACTTGAAACATTTTTCAGTTCCGGTGAAAGTGACCCTCAAAAAATAAAAGACGCAAATCTGCGTTATGAAACTCTTTGTGCTACGCTAGAAAATAAGTATGCTCGTTGGGAAGAGCTGGCTGCGATGGAGGAATAAATGAATTTTCTTGTTATTTCAGGAGAGTTTCCTCCTTTTGCCGGAGGATCCGGAACGTATTGCAATTATTTGATAAAGGCGTTGGCTGCAAGGGGACATAAAATAACTTTGATAACAAAGCATTATAAAGAGAATGCCGAGCAGGAAAAAAAGATAGATTTAGTTTTATCAGAGCAAAATATAAAATGTATTCGAATGCCTTATTTTAAGTTTACTTTTATATTTTCGTGGTATCGAATAATTTCAAATTATTTAAAACGCCATAATGATTTTGATTTTGTCATTTTAAACGGAAATATTGCTCAGCTTGTGTGTCGAAAACCGGCGTTAAGGAAATTCTTAAAGAAATACATAACAGTCCAACACGGATTATCTGCATACGACACATTAGACAAAAATCGTTTCGCAGCATTATTTTATAAGAGACAAATGCTTGATAATTTCTTTAAAAATGCAGCTGCCAATATTGCCGTAAGCCGAGAATTAAAAGATAAGCTTGAGCAATCCGTTAAAATGCCTAATCTTCACGTGATTCTTAATTGCATTGATAACGAAGCATTTACTTTTATTCCGCAAAACAAAGATAAAAATGCCTTGCATTTAACAACTGCGTCGCGTCTTATTCCCGGTAAAAACACAATCGCCGTAGTGAGACTTTTTACAAAATTAAGAAACGATTTTCCGAATCTTTATCTAAACATTGCAGGAACCGGAAGCGAACTGGAACGTTTAAAGGAGGAAGCCGAAAGATTGCAAGTGACTCCGTTTGTAAATTTTACCGGACTACTGAATACAAAAGAGTTGTGTAAGCTCTATCAACAGTCTGATGTCTTTATACTTTTGAGTTTTTATGAAAGTTTCGGTTTGGTCTATTTAGAAGCAAATGCTTGTGGCGTGCCGGTAATTGGAAGCGATATCGGCGGTACAAGAGAAGCAATTGATGACGCAGTTACAGGCTTTGTGGTGTCGCTTGATAATGAAAACGAAATATATGAGAAGACAAAATTACTCTTAAGCGATACTGCATTACGGCAAAAAATGGGAAATGCCGGAAAAAAGCGTGTTGATGAAAAGTTTAGTTTGGATACGCTCGGAAAGAACTTTGAGAAATTATTGAATGGTCTAAAAGCTGAAGAGGCTTAAAATAAAAAGACGGTGATTTTTATTTTCACCGTCTTTTATTGCTTATCTTTTTTGCAAAATAATAGGTTTGTTGATGTAATCATTAATTTGAATTAATGCATTTCTGAAATCGCTGTAGTCACTGACCGGAATGTCAGTTCCGTTTCTGGAATAAGTGTTTTCGTAGTAAATCACATTTTTTTCTTGCTTGAAGCTTCCTTTATAAATTAGATAAGGTGATTCGATAATTAATTCTTCCGGCAGTCCGACAATTTCCATTTCGGTCGGAATTACTATTTTTCCTTTGTGCGTTTTTTCCAAAACAGAATTAAATTTTATATCGGTTTTTCTTATGTCAGAAGCAACAAAGTCAAATCCGAAAGGTTGTTTGATTTTTATTAAATACAAATCGTTTCCGACTTTGTTCCATAGCTTATCGACCTTGTAATTCATCGAAAATTGATAGTCTTTGCTTTCGTCAAACGGATTTGCAAAATCATAATTTATCAGATGGCTTGATTCGAAAGTTATATTTGCCAGACTTTCAAGTTGCGGATGAATATAATCTTTAGGTGCATTTTGGAAGAAATATCTGTATGTAATTTCCGGATTACCTCTTGTTGTAACAGTTTCTTTTACACTTGCACTTCCGTTTTTCATCAGTGTAATATTTAGCTCTGAAGTGATAGCTTCGTCTTTTGGGGCGGGAAATCCGGTGTTTTGCAAAGTGTTTTTAATGGGGTTCCATGCAATTATACCGTGGTCGTCGCTTCTGAAAAATGGATAACGATAACAGTTTGCGGTAGAATCTAAATGAATGATTTTTCCGTTTTTTAAATGAATTTGGTTAATTGCGTGATTGCCGTTTAACACTCCGAGTTTGTCATACAGCGGCTGCGGATTATCATTAGTCATAACAATCACCGGATAAGCTTCCACGCCGGCATATTGTAACATCGTAGCGAATAAAATTGCTTTATCGATACAGTCGCCGTAACGATTTGCGAAAGTTTCGGCTGCTTTGTGACCTGCCAATCCGGACGAAAGACTTGTTTTTATGGAAACATAGCGAATATTATCTTGTAAAAAACGATAAAGAGCGGCAATTTTTTCATCTTCATTGCTGCAACCTTCTAAAAGTTTATCTACAGTATTCTTTATTTCATCATTTGCAATCATTCTTTCTTTGAAAAAATTGCCCAGCCAGTTTGATAAATAGGTTTGGTCTTTAAACGGACTGCCTTCTACGTACGCTGCAATTTCGTAAGTATCAGGTCCTAATTCTTCCTCGATAATCGGAGCACTTTCTCCGTATTCGAAATAGTACGCACGATAACCGTTTTCGATTGTTTCAGAACGTTTAAGTTTCCCTTTTTCAATATTCATTTCTGCAAAATAATACGGCTTATCTTGCGGAACTAAAACTTTGAAAGTAGATTGATAAACCGGCTTTTCGGAGCTGAACCACCATTTGACATAATATTGATTTTCATCTTCTTCACTGTAAGAAAATCTTTCATATTCATAATCAATAATGGAACCGACAGTTACTTCCGGAATTGTATATTGTGCGATTTTATATTCTTCTTTGTTATTTCCGAAAAAGTTTTTGTCTCGTGACGGAGTGGTGTAAGTTACATTGTTTAAATCAAGAAAAGATTCTTTTCCGTCGGGCGAAATGCTTCTGGCATAAATTAATCTTGTTTTAGATTTACCTTCCAGACTACCGAGCTTCAATGTTGCAAGTGATAACTGTGATTCATTACAAATTTTTACAGCCCAACGACTTCTGTGATATTGAGTGCCGTCTTTACGTAATTGTTCCGTTCCGTCGTCAAGCAAAACAAGAAGCGGTTGATCCGGATATTTTTTAGTCATATCGTTTGCACGGCGAATCAGTTCTTCTTTTTTGATAGAACCGCTTTGTAATTTGTGCGAATTAATTTCTTTTTGTTGCTGAAATATTATGTGCGAGATTTCGTCGGCAGGGATTTCATTATTGTTAATATAAAAATTGTTGTTACTGAAATTCAGTGTTTCGGCGTTGAAAGATTCGCCGTTATTCAATTTTACGGTAGAAGATATAGATTCACTGTTTAATAAGAATGTGAAATTAAACAAACAAAAAAGGATAAATATTTTTCTCATTTTGTTTTCTCCAATATTATGTATTGTTTTGATAATTCCATTCTTTGATTCAAATAGGTTTGTAATTTTTTGTAATCTTTCAATGGAACAAAAGCAGTGTTGCTTAATGATGAATATGAAATCTTTAAAGTATTTCCGTCATTTTGAAATGAAGCCTGAAAGTTTTCATTTTTAAATGAAAAGCTTTGAGATTTCGGCATATATTTAACTTTTAAGTTTTCCGGTAAGGTTATTTCATAGTTGCATTCTTTTATACCTTTTTCTTGCCAATTTACGGTGTAATCACGGCTGTTTGATGTTAAATCACACAAATCATATTCAAAATGCGGTAATTCAAATAAGTAAATATCTCCGGAAATAACAGAATAATCCGGAATTAAGAGAGAGTCAGAAAAATCTACCGGAATATTTTTATTTTCTAAATCGCTGTTGATACTCCATTTTTGAGATTTACTTCCGATTTTGACGGAAGAAACTATTTCACGGAAAAATCTGTTTTTTTCTTCTTCAGAAAGAAAACGTAAACTTCTGTAGTCTTTTGAATTTTCTCCGGAAATTATGAATCTGCGGTCTAAATGTAATGTTCCGTCTTCTTCCAAAGAGCCTGTCATATTAATAACAATTTTATTATTTTCCGGAGTGACATCGGGCAATAGTTTATATTCTATATTGTTTTCTTTGATAATCATTGCCGATGCAAATGATGAATCGTCCGGAAGTACAGCGAAACCTATATTTTTGTCTTCGAATGAAAGCATTATTTCCTCATTGTTAAAATTAACGAGTAGGGCAGTTTCGGTAAATAAATCGAGATTATTATTATTTATTAATTTCTTTGTCGCAGTTTCTTGCGGTGCATAAAAAACAAAATTACTTTTTATTCCGTTGCACTTCAGTACACTTGCAAAAAGTGCGGTTTTATCCAATGGAGATAGTTTTTTTTCTTGCAACATATTGTCGATGTCGCTTATTTTGTATGCTTGCGTACTCATGAAATAATTCTTTTGAATTATTCTGTCTTGAAAATATGCATAAACCTTTTTTAGGTCATCGATATTTTTTATAGAGTTAAAATTATTTTCGGTTAAGAAACGATTGAATGAGTCAGAATCGCAAGTTTGCGGTTGAAAATATTTTACGGCACAAATGTCATCGAATTTGCTGCTGATTCTGATATTAGGATAAAGAACGGAATCATCCGGTAAATATGGTTCGCTGATTGTTACTCTTTTTATATTTTGTGCTTTTATGGTGATGTTGTTCTTATCTTTTATGATTTGCGGTTTGATACCTTTTACTTCACCTTTTTCTTGGGAGATTTCTAAAGGATAAGGAATGTTACTGAATGAGAGTTCTTTTTTTATTATGTTGTAACTTCCGCATAGGTAAAAGTATTCGCAAATCGGAGAAAAAAGTGAGTCTGCCGGGAATTGAGTTTGGCATTCATAAATAAGTAAATTACCGATTTCAGGATTAGGCATACTGAATTTTATACGTCTTTTCCCTTGATAAAGTCGTCCGTCTTGAACAGTAGGTTCATTATTTATTGCATCATCTTGTAATGAAAAAACTTTGCCGTCGGGGGTAATTGTGATGGCGTAAACTAAATCACAAGTTTCGTTGTTTTTTGCATTGTAGTTGATAATTTGAATGGAGTTTTCCTTACCGGCTTCATTTAATATTTTAATGATTTTTTTCTGTGTACAGATAATGTTTGTTCCATTGAATGCGTAATTTGTTTTATCAAGCAACATTACCATGTTTTCATTTTGTTCGGGTTTGTAAGCGGCTGCTTTTTTTACGGCTTCCGTAATTTCTGAATCTTCAATTTGTGAAACTTCTTGAATGTTTTGATATTTGCGAGTTTTAGAAAAACTCAACAGATAAATTTCAGATTTGTTAATTTCTTTTTTTCCGTCAGGGAAATCAAATATAAATTGATTTGCATTTATATCTAAAAGATTTCCTCTATATTCAGCTCCGTTTTTTAGGATTACCATACATTCTGTATCTTTACTCCAAAACGGTAATGCCGTCAGCAGCAAAAGAAAGCATGACAATATCTTTTTTTTCATAATTTGCCTCCGCCTATGAAAATACATAATCTTTTAATTAATACATAAACTATTCGGAAAAATTGCAACTTTTTTAATTAACAATTAAAAGCTCATTAAAAATGATTTTAATTGTGGATTGATTTTTTCTTTAATGCTAAATAGTAGTTGTTATTTTTATGAAAAATAAGAAGGTGAAAGATGGAATTATTAAAAGTTATTTTTATATCTATAATTCAAGGTGTGGCAGAATTTTTGCCGATATCCTCATCCGGTCATATTTTATTATTTAAACGACTTTTGGGACTTGATTTTGATATTTCGTTTGATTTGACTATTCATTTCGGAACATTGTTGGCTGTAATTTTTGTCTATTGGCGTGATATTGCAGAATTAATCAAGGGACTTTTTTGCAGTGAGATTAACAGTAAGACGTTCGGCAGAACTTTGAAAAGAAGTGAAGTTGCTCATATTTATTGGGTATTTATTGTTGCTACGATTCCGGCGGGAATTGTGGGTTTATTATTGAAAGATATAATTAATGATAAATTTGCTGTCGGAAATTCGAAAATCTTTTTCTTGTTAGCGTTATTTTTTGTTTATACCGCAGTTATTTTGGTATTGAGTAATCGTGTCAAAAAAAATGAAACGGCATTAATTGACAAAATGAATATAAGACAAGCTTTGACTATAGGGATTTTTCAGGCGATAGCTGTCTTACCTGGAATTTCTCGTTCCGGTTCAACTATTTCGGGAGCTCTTTTTTCCGGTGTAAATAAAAACGATGCGGGACGTTTTTCATTTTTATTAAGTATTCCGTTGATACTTGCGGCTTTTTTATTAGAAGTAAAAGATTTAATTACCGGCGAATTGGTTTTGGCTTCGGGAGCCGTACTTTCATATTTGGTTGGATTGATAGTTTCATTTGTTGTCGGTTATATTTCATTGAAATTGCTGCTTAAAATGATTCAAAAAGGTAAGATGGGATTTTTTGCATTCTATTTGATAATTCCGGCGATAATTTCAGTTGTATTGGGATTTATTCCGGCTTAATTCTTTTTTGACTTTATATAAAAAAGGGACTGTCTTGGATGGAAAGATTGTTGCGTAGATGTTGAAATAAATTCAGCATGACGAAACTTATTTGGCAGTCCTCTTTTTATGAATAAATTCCGTGAAGGAATAAATGTACAATTCTGTAGATTAAATTTTCTGATAATTCGATTTTGTCATTTAAGAGAAGTAATGTGTATGAATTAATTATTCCCAAAAAAGAACGTGAAATTTCTTTTTCATGTCCTTTCATATTACCGTTATCCCGGGCGGATTTCAGAAAAAATGATTCGATGATTTCTTCGATACGTTCAGAAAACGGTGCAACACATAAAAATGCCGTAGTGTTAATTGCACTGGAACTCATAGACAGATACATTCTGTAGAATATAGGTTTTTCCTTTGCTATTTCTAAAAAAAATCGTGAAACTTCGGTAACTGTTTTTACCGTATCGCCGGAATATGCGGTTGCATTTTCCAATCTCGTAATGAAATCGGAAAAATGATATTCAAGAATGGTTTTGAGAAGCCCTTCTTTATTTCCGAAATAGTAGTAAAGGGTAGGTTTGGTAATTCCGGCAGTTTGAGTAATTTCTTGTATACCGGTACCGTCGTAACCTTTATTTGAAAATAATTCCAATGCACATTGCATAATTTTTTCTTTGTTATCCATGTAAATGACAATACATCAGTTTTGAAAATAATTCAATACCGGCGATATTGATTGAGATTTTAAGCAGATTTAATAAACTTTTTTAAACTTTTCATTGCGAAAACAGCATATCATCTTTATAATGCAACAAAAATTTGTCCGATTAAAAGGAGTTATCAGAAATGGTTCAGTTGTATAAAAACGGAGCATATCTTTTAAACGGTAATGAGTTAGTAGAAGACACTCAAGACGCAGCGAAGATTTTGGCTTCAAAAATAAAAAATGTCCCATCAAAAGAAGAAGCAGCCAAAAACACAATGGCTTACGGAATTCTTAAAAGTCATAATACATCAGGTAATATGGACAAACTTCAGATTAAGTTTGACCGTCTTACATCTCACGATATTACGTTTGTAGGTATTATCCAAACTGCACGTGCCAGCGGATTGGAAAAATTTCCGGTTCCTTATGTTTTGACAAATTGTCACAACAGTCTTTGTGCCGTAGGCGGAACAATCAATGAAGATGACCATATGTTCGGTCTTTCATGTGCAAAGAAATACGGCGGTATTTATGTTCCTCCTCATCAGGCTGTTATCCATCAATTCGCAAGAGAAATGCTTGCAGGTTGCGGTAGAATGATTTTAGGTTCAGACAGTCATACTCGTTACGGTGCATTGGGAACTATGGCTTGTGGTGAAGGCGGTCCGGAAATCGTAAAACAGCTTCTTTCTAAAACTTATGATATTAATATGCCGGGCGTTGTTGCTATCTATCTTACAGGTAAACCGGCAAAAGGCGTAGGTCCTCAAGATATTGCATTGGCTATAATCGGTGCTGTTTTTGAAAAAGGTTATGTAAAAAATAAAGTAATGGAATTTGTAGGTCCGGGTGTGGCTAATCTTTCTGTAGATTACAGAATCGGTGTAGATGTAATGACTACGGAAACAACATGTCTTTCTTCAATTTGGACAACAGATTCTCAGGTAAAAGAGTTCTATGATATTCACGGTCGTCCAGAAGAATACAAAGAACTTAATCCGGGCGAAGTTGCATATTATGACGGTGTGGTTTATGTAGACCTTGATAAGGTAAAACCGATGATTGCAATGCCTTTCCACCCTAGCAATACTTATACAATAGAAGAATTAAATGCAAATCTTGAAGATATTCTTGCAGATGTAGAGAAAAAAGCTCTTGTAAGCCTTGACGGAAAGATTCCTTTTACATTACGTGACAAAATCCGCAACGGAAAATTATATGTAGAACAAGGTGTTATTGCTGGTTGTGCCGGCGGTGGATTTGAAAATCTTTGTGATGCAGCAGATATTTTGAAAGGAAAAAGTATCGGAGCTGATGAGTTCAGTTTAAGTGTTTATCCTGCGTCACAGCCTGTATATATGGAATTAATTAAAAACGGTGCGATTTCTAAATTTATGGAAAGCGGTGCTACAGTTCGTACTGCATTCTGTGGTCCTTGTTTCGGTGCCGGAGACGTTCCTGCAAATAACGGACTTTCTATTCGTCATTCTACAAGAAACTTCCCTAACAGAGAAGGTTCTAAGATTACAAGCGGTCAGATTGCGTCTGTAGCATTGATGGATGCTCGTTCTATTGCCGCAACAGCTGCTAATAAGGGATATTTAACTGCAGCTACAGATATTGATGTAGATTACAGCAAACCTAAATATTTCTTTGATAAAACAATTTATGATAATCGTGTTTACAACGGAATCGACAAAGCGGATTCTTCAGTAGAAGTAAAATTCGGACCAAATATTAAAGATTGGCCGGCAATGAGTGCTTTACCGGAAAATATGGTACTTAAAGTTGTATCAGAAATTCATGACCCTGTAACAACTACAGATGAATTGATTCCGTCAGGAGAGACATCTTCTTATCGTTCAAATCCTTTGGGATTGGCAGAGTTTACATTATCACGAAAAGACCCTGAATATGTAGGACGTGCTAAAGAAATTCAAAAAGCTCAAAAAGCTGTTGAAGCCGGTAATTGTCCTTTGGATGAAGTTGCAGAACTTAAACCTGTAATGGAAGTGGTAAATAAAACTTATCCTGATGCCGGTAAAGGAAATATCGGATTCGGTAGTACAATTTTTGCAGTAAAACCGGGTGACGGTTCTGCTCGTGAACAGGCTGCAAGCTGTCAAAAAGTTCTCGGCGGTTGGGCAAATATTGCAAATGAATATGCGACAAAACGTTATCGTTCTAACTTGATTAACTGGGGAATGTTGCCGTTTATTATTGATGCCGGAGAGCTTCCGTTTAAAAATCTGGATTATATCTTTATACCGGGAATCAGAAAGGCTGTAGAGGAAAAAGCTTCTGTAATAAAGGCTTATGTAGTAAAAGATTCACTTGTTGAATTTGAACTTAAAGTCGGAGATCTTACAGATGATGAACGTAAGATAATTTTAGACGGTTGTTTGATTAACTTCTACAGAAATTAATTAGTAACTTTTAAAGGGGGATTTTAATCCCCCTTTTTTATAATTATAGCTTTTCTATTTCTTCTATCGACAGCCCGGTAAAATGGGCTATCAAGCTAACCGACATATTTTCAGATTTCATACTTTTAGCCGTTTCAACGGCTTTTTTATGTTCACCTTGTGTAATTCCCAAAGAAATGCCCTCGTTACGACCTAAAGAAAAACCATCTTCAAAGGCTTCGCTTTTAGCCTCTGCAATTCTTGTTGTGTATGTCATATATTTTCGCCTCACTTCTGTATTTTCTTTCAGTTTATTAATCGAGCTTTCTATTCTTCCTGTTAATGTGGAATCTGCGGTTCCACGCTGGATATAATCATAAAACAACTTCAATTCCGGGTCAAGCAAAGTCAAATCTTCCGCTGTAGTATTCAAGAAAAGCTTGCAAGTTCCGTCTCGTAACGGTAACGGCGGATTACAATCTAAGCAAAAATTCTCGAATCGATAAAACGCCTTGCCTTGCAAAAACGGGTCGAAAGTACAGATAAAAATTACATAATTATCTTTCATCTGTGAATAGATATCGCCCGGCTGAGTGTTGTCGATATCGGCAACTGCTTGGTAATAACGACAACGTTTCGGTAATTCCAACCTATGTCCATTTTGCAGTTCTACATTAATAATTTTCTCTTCGTCTTGTAAGTATACGTCTAACGTAATACTTTTAGCTTCCGGAGTAATCTCGATTTCGTGTTGAGACGTAAGAAACTTGATTTTCCCCACTTTGATTCCAAGAATCGTTTCCACAACCTCTTTGCAAATCTCCTCGTCCTTCATAACCTGTGAAAACATAAAGTCATCGGTGATAGTTAAATCTTCTAAACGTTTAAACTTTTGCATTTTTGCTTCCTTGTTTATAATTTAGGAAGCGTTGCTCTTATCAAGTAAGAACAATTACTTCCATACAGTATA
>JBGUUT010000094.1:0-15359 GCA_045133795.1 Spirochaetota bacterium | reverse complement strand
GCATAAGGCTTTAAATGTGCAATATTATAACGAACCTTTTCCAAAGCCTTAACGATATCGTCAATCGTCTTTCTGTTTTTATTCATATCGTAACGTGAAATTCTTTTAATTTTAATTTCCAAAAGCCGCTCTACATCTTCACTTGTAAGCTCTCTGATAAACATTTCTTTAAAACGATTCATCGATTTTTCTACCGTCTGTAAAATCAACGGATATTCTTCCAGCTCTTCTATCTCTTTATAAATGCGGTTTTCAATAAAAATCTGTTCCAATGTTAACTGTTGCAATTGTTCCGATAAAGTCGATTCTTTATGACGTAATTCTTTATCAAGTATAGACAAAAGACATTCAGAATTATATTTCAACAATTCTGTAACCGTCATTAATTTTGGCTTATTATTCACAATAGCAATCATACTTGTATTTATGACAAGTTCACAGTCTGTAAACGCATACAAACCTTTAAGCAAATTGTCCGCATTTTCACCGCGTGCACTTTTAACTTCTATTTCTACTTTTTCGGTAGTAAAATCGTTAATCGAACTGATTTTAATCTGATTTTTACGAGAAGCAGCTTCTATTGAAGCTATCAATGATTCCGTTGTTGTTCCGTAAGGGATTTCCTTTATCAAAACAGTTTTATCATCTTTTTTTTCTATACGTGCACGAACACGTACTTTTCCCAAACCGTCACGATATTCAGAAACGTCCATTATTCCGCCCTGCTGAAAATCAGGATACAAAGAAACATTTTCCCCTTTAAGTAATGCAATTTCCGCCGCTAAAACTTCTTTAAAATTGTGAGGAAGAATTTTAGTCGACATACCTACAGCTATACCCTCTGCCCCCTGCAACAATAAAACCGGAAGTTTTGCCGGTAAAGTAACAGGTTCCTTATGTCGACCGTCATAATTATCCATATATTCGGTAACGCTCGGATTAAACAAAACTTCCTTTGCCAATCCATTCAAACGACATTCTATATAACGGGCAGCCGAAGCTCTGTCTCCGGTTAAGATATTCCCGAAATTCCCTTGTTTATCGATAAAATACTCTTTATTTGCCAATACTACCAATGCATCAACAATAGAAGCATCTCCGTGCGGATGATATTGCATTGTATTTCCGGCAACATTTGCCACCTTATTATAACGTCCGTCATCTTTTTCATACATTGCATGAAAAATACGACGTTGAACCGGTTTTAAACCGTCCGCTGCATCCGGAATAGCACGATCTTTAATTACATAAGACGCATACTCCATAAAATTGCGATCAAATAAATCATTAAGGCTATTCATTTTTTGCGTCTCCTATATTAAGTTTTCCATAATGTAATCTTTTCTCTCCGGAGTATTATTTCCCATATAAAAACCGAGAGATTTCTTTATTTCATTCAAATGCTCTACGGTAACTTTTGTAAGCTTTATATCATCTCCGATAAATTGTCCGAACTCTTTCGGCGATATTTCTCCCAAACCTTTAAAACGAGTAATTTCATGATTTTTTATTTTTTTCATCGCCTTTTCTTTTTCTTCTTCCGTATAGCAATATATAGTTTGCTGTTTATTTCTGACTCGAAATAAAGGAGTTTCTAATATATACAAATGGCCTTTCAACGGAACTTGTTCAAAAAGCACTAAGAAAAAAGTCATTACTAAGTTTCTTATATGAAAACCGTCAACGTCGGCATCGGTTGCAATTACGACTTTATTGTAACGAAGTCCCTCTATACCGTTTTCAATACCGAGAGCTTTCATCAAATTATAAATTTCTTCATTTTTATAAATAGTCGATTTTGTATGCCCGTAAGTATTAAGCGGTTTACCGCGTAAAGAGAAAATAGCTTGAGTCATTACATTACGACTCGGTCCGATACTTCCGGAAGCAGAATCTCCCTCGGTAATAAAAATCATTGTATTCTCTCTGTCTTTGGCATATTTAGGATTTTCATCATTATAATGAATTTTACAGTCTTTTAATTTCGGAATATTTAATGCAACTTTTTTAGATTTTTCTCTGGCTTCTTTTTGAACTTTTTGAAATTCACTGCGAATCATTTCATTGTATTTAATTCGTTCTAAAATTTTATCAGCGATTTCTTTATTTCTGTTGAGAAACAAAACTAATGATTCTTTTATTTTTGCAATCAAATCACTTTTTATATCAGTATTTCCAAGCTTGTTTTTAGTTTGTGATTCAAAGATTGGATTTTTCAACTTTATGGCAATTGCTCCGACAAAACCCTCACGAACATCCGAACCGTTAAAGTTTTTACCGGAAAATTCATTTATACCTTTTAAAATCGCTTCTCTGAATGCCGCCTGATGAGTTCCTCCGTCATTAGTATGCTGACCGTTTACAAATGAAAAATAATTTTCACCTATCTCCGGAATATGACAAAATGCATACTCCAGCTTATCATCAACATAATGAATAATCGGATATAAAGCTTCGTCTGCAACTTCCACGTCAAGCAAATCTTTCAAACCGTTACTGCTGAAAAATTCCTCTCCGTTAAAATATAATTTCAAATTTCTGTTTAAATACGAATAATTTTTTACTCGCTCGGTAATAAAATCACCGTTTATCTGATAATTTCCGAATATTTCATCATCCGGAATAAACTCCATGTATGTTCCGTCGTGCTCTTTTGTACTGCCGCTTTTTTCAGAAATCTTTTTCCCTTTAGAAAAAATAACTTCTTTATATTTACCCTCACGATGAGAACGAACCAAAAAATGCGATGACAATGCATTAACGGCTTTTGTACCTACTCCGTTTAAACCAACCGAAAATTGAAAAACATCATCATTAAATTTTCCGCCGGTATTAATGATAGAAACACAATCTTCCAATTTTCCCAAAGGAATCCCACGTCCGTAATCACGTACGCTGGCAAGCTTATTTTCAAGACGGATTTCTATTTTATCTCCGAACCCCATAATGTATTCATCTATAGAATTATCAATAACTTCTTTTAAAAGAATATAAACTCCGTCATCATATTGTGTACCGTCGCCCAATCGTCCGATATACATTCCGCTTCTAGCACGAATATGCTCCAAAGGACTGAGAGTTTTAATCTTATCTTCTGTGTAATTATGATTTGATTCTTTTGCCATAAGCCTTACCCTTTCAATAATATTCCGGTTTAAAGTCATATCTTACATAATGAAAACTGCTGATTTTGATAAACAAAATAATCTATATTTATAAAAATGATAGAAAAGTGCCTGCCGGACCAGAAAAAAATGCTAATACCATGAAAGATTTAAATTGTCAATTTTTGTATTTTTCAAATACTTACAACATTTTTCACTTAAATGATTTTTTTTCTTTATTCAGTGCAAACAAAATTATTTTATTGTATTATTCGTTGATTAATTTCTATTTTGTAAGTAGCTGCTTTAATAATAAGTATGCCTCAAACAAAAAAACACACTATTAAAGGATTTTTTATGAAAAAGTCTATTAAAAATCTACTTTACAAAAGCCACCTATCGGTAATTGCACTTTCTTTTTGTGCCGCATTAATGATAATACTTTCATTCATGCTTAGATTTTCATATTCCGGAACAAAAGAGATTATCAGTGATATACGTGTAAGTTGGGAAAATGCCGATCGTAATATTCAACTGAGTGTTACACGATGGTTAAAAGGAAAGCCTTTTAAAACAACAAAAGAAAGTATGAAGTTAACAACGGATAAATTATCAATATTAAAAAAACGAACAAACTCTATTCTCTATCCGAAAAAATTCAGAAAAGATATTCAATTAGCTTCTCAATCTTGGAAATTGCTAAATGATGAAAAATTACACTCAATAATCGAAAAACTCGATGCGTTCACCAAAAGCAACAGTTTTTTGAAAATGGAAACCGAAGATAAATTAAAATATTTTCAAAACGCATCAAATAATTATTTGCAAAACTTAAACCTTCGAGAATTGATTTATAACTATAAAACACGTAATAACGGGAAATGGGACAAACTGACTCAACAAGGTATTGAACTTTTAGATCAAATAAATACAATGTACACATACACTGACAATTTTTCTAAGAAGTTAGAAAGTATTGCGGAAAAAATGGATTCCTTATTACGTATAATAACGATTTTATGTTTCACTTCCGTAACCATACTGGTAATACTTCAAGTTATAGCAGGATTACTTCTTACTCAAAAAATTAGCAATTCCATTTCGTCACCGTTAATGCAATCATCTCAAAAGTTAATTAACTTTGTAGGAAAAAGCCTTGAAAGTAAAAGCTCTACCGACGATGAAAGCTTTCTTAATGAAGTTGAACAATTACAATACAGCGTTGATACTCTTATAAATTACTATAATCAAATTGCGGAAATTGCTGAAAAACTCGCAATCGGAGATACCACAGAAAATATCACTCCTATGTCTGAAAACGATGTTATCGGAACCGCATTCTTTGATATTTCAGATTATCTTCAATGCCTTGCCAGAGGTGCAAATGAAATTATCGACGGAAATTATGATTATAAAATTGTAGAAAGATCGGAAAAAGATATTCTTGCACAGACTTATAACAGACTTGCAGTTTCAATTGCAGACTTATTAAATAAAACTAAAGAAATCACGCGTTTGGAATCAGAATTTCAAGCTGCCTCTAAAATCCAAAGCTCAATGCTTCCTATGCATGAAGAATACATTGCCGGATACGAGTTATCTCACTCCCTTGTTACTGCAACGGAAGTCGGCGGTGATAATTATGATTTCAGACATTGTAACAAAGGAAATTGGTTTTCTATCGGAGATGTTTCCGGTCACGGATTGGAAGCCGGTATCATCGCTTTGATTGCTCAATCTGCTTTTAATTACGGTATTTACTTATTTGAAAACCTTGCAGATAATGAAAAGTTACCTATTGAAATGTATCAATATGTAAACAAAACGGTTTATTTACTAAATAAACAGAGAAATAATTCTGACTCTTTTATCACAATGAATTATTTCTTTGAACATGACGGAAAGTTCTATGGAGCCGGTGCTCATGAAAGCCCATTAATATATCGTGCTGCGACAGGAGAAGTTGAAGAATACAAACAACTTACCGGAAATACTTTATTTCTAGGTATAATAGAAGAAATTGATGCGGCACCGTCATATTGTTCATTTGAACTTCAACCTGAAGATATTTTACTCTTATATACTGATGGTTTAATTGAAGCAAAAAATGAAAATAATGAACAATTCGATATTCCGAGAGTTAAAGAATTACTTAAGAAATACGCACATTTACCATTACAAGATATTAAAGAAAACATTTATACCGAATTACGTAATTTTACGGAAAAAGGTGACAGAGCAAGATATAATGGTAAATTTGCTGATGATGTAACCGTATTCTTAATAAAGAGAAAATCATAGGTAAGATTATTTATTTTATTTGCCGTGTAAACCCGGCGTTGGGGCTAAAGCTTTGTTTAAAGCTTTTCAAACCTTTACAGGTTTAAGGACATTCTGCGGAACAAGTCCGCCCTGAAATATAACTTTGCTTCAAAGCTTAATAATTGTTAGGGTACTTTCTCTTTTTTTGCAATCAAAAAGAGAAAGTACCCTATAACCCGAAAGAGAAAAAACATGCTCCTAACGGTAATTCATTCTCTCTTTTTCATTGGAAAATCGTAGATTTTCCGAATCCACGGTAAGTTTGCAACGCAAACGAACGAAGTCTTTCCGTTTAGGAAAGACCGAAGCTATCCGTGTGGCAATCTTACCTTGTGTAAGAAGCCAATCTGAACTCGTTTCAGCGTCCCCGAAAAGAAGAGATTCCGAAACAAGCCAGCCTGTCGGCAGACGGGGGCGGAATAACGCCACATAAGCTAATATAGATGTCTCTATTAAGCTACTTACTACAGCTGAAACAGTCTTTATCATATTAGCTAAATTAATAAAAAAAACTCATTGATTTATATTCAAACAAATCAATGAGTTTACTTATTTATTTTATACAACAACCGTATTTATAAAAATTATCCTTTCACAGCACCAGCAATAACTCCCTTGATGATATATCGCTGCATGAACACATAAAAGATTATAACCGGAGAAACAGCTAATATCAAAGAGGCTAATTCCATTCCGAAATCTCTGGAATAAGCTCCTCTTGTATAATACTGTGCCAATTGAACCGTAACAACTTTTTTTGTTAGCAAAATCAACGGTAACAGGAAGTCATTCCAAATCCACAAAACATCCAAAATTGCAATTGTTGATGTTATCGGAGTTAATAACGGTAAAACTATTGAGAAAAATGTTCTAAATCGTCCGGCTCCGTCCAACGCTGCAGATTCTTCCAATTCGATAGGAATTCCTTTTATAAAACCATGATACATAAAAATCGCCATAGGACAACCGACAGCCATATAAATTAATGTAATTCCCGGAATCGAACCAGCGACACCGGTAGCTTTTGCGACTTTTACCAAAGGAAACATTATTACTTGAAACGGAACTACCATAGCAAAAGTAAAAAACAAAAAGATAATCCAACTAAGTTTTGTTTCTGTTCTGACTAAAGCATACGCAGCCATCGAACTGATTAATATAATCCCACCGACACTAAAAATAGTTATTAATAAAGTATTAAGGAATACAATAGGAAACTTTGTCAATCTCCAAGAACTTCCGTAATTTTTTATTAAATTTTCCTTTACGGTTTTAAATACCCCCGTAGACTTTAATAATTTAACAAGCTTCTCTTTATCCTCACCGGATATATTTTCTTTTTTTAAAGTATAAACACCGTCATAGTTTCTATATAATTCTGAACGAATTTTACTTTTTAAAATATCAAATCTTATTCGTTGAACTACCTGTGTATTAAAATCATGACGCGATAATTCTTTCGGCAAAGTGAATCCTATTTTTGCTTCCATTTTTTTTATCTTCTCTGACTCTGAAGAATAACGTCTTACATATCTTCCCTCTTCAAAATCATAAAATGAAGAAAAAAACTTTTTATCATTTTCAGATAAACGATTTAATATAGAACCTTCAAAATGACGTTGCTTCATTTTCTTAGGAATCGATATTGAAAAGGACGGTAACGACGCAATATTCATTTGAATTTCAGTATTACTTTTAAAAGAATTTAAAAAAGTCAAAATTACCGGAATTAAAAAAACAAAAGCCAAACAGAAAAGAATTATCTCATATAAAGACATTAAGATTTTTCTACTTTTTCTAAAAGACATTTCACTACCTCCCCTTTAATATTGTTGTTCTCTTTTCTTCATTATAGACAGTTGCACCACTGAAATCAGCATTATAACCACCAGTAAAACAATTGCTTGTGCCGTACTGTAACCTACACGCTCATTCTTAAACGCTTCTTTATAAACATTTAAAACAAAACTTGTTGTTTTATTGGCACCGTCTGTCAGTGCAAGCATGATTTCAAAACATTTTAAGCTGTTAGTTAAAGTAATAAAAAATGAAATTGTCATTGACGGTGCCAGTAAAGGCAATGTTACATTCACAAAACGCTGCCAAGCGTTAGCTCCGTCAATCGCTGAAACTTCCAAAATTTCAGTAGGAATATTTTGTAATCCGGCAAGATAAATTATCATTATATATCCTACACCTTGCCAAACTGATGTTAAAACAACTGCCCAAGGAGCCGTATTTTCATACACCAACCAGTTTTTCAATCCTACCGCACCAAATCCTTCTCTAAAAATAAAAGACCAAATATATGCTACAATTATAAGACTCACTACATTCGGAAGAAAAAACATTGTTCTCAGCAAATTCTTTTGTTTAAGTTTTGAATCAAGTGCCAATGCCAAAAGCAATGCAATAACATTTATAAGTAACATATTGAAAAACGTATAAAATAAAGTAAAGCCAATTACTTCTTTAAATTTTCCATCATGAAATAGTCGCTTGTAATTTTTCAAACCTACATTTTTTATATTATGATAGTAGACTTTAGCAAAAGTCTTTTTTATATAACTACGTTCTAAAAAAGAAACATTGCTTTTTAATACATAAATATTTTCTCGTTCTCGAAACTCATAATATGTATGTAATTTGTTTTTCTCTGTATCTGAAAGCAAAGTTGTACAATTAAATTGTTCTAAAATCACTTTAGCTTTTTCATAAGAATCATCTGTTAATGCTAAATTAAGAACATAAAAATCTTCTGTTTTATTTTTTGAATAAAGATTTTCGATATACTCTTTTTCATCAACTATTTGTGATAAAAACTTTTTCTCAAAATCATTTTTACTAATTTCTATTGGCAGATTTTTATCAACTAATAACTCAAATTTCTTCGGAATAAATTGAATCGGAATATCCGGTGTTTTACCATTCCAATTCAAAAAGGAATATTGGATTCCTAAAAAAAATGGAAGTAGAAAAAAAACAAAATACAAAATAAAAGCCGGCAGAATAAATAAATAAAAAGCACCGCCCAAACCTCCATCTCGATATCCAGAAAAATGTTTCATTTATTAACCTCCATAAAAAACAATCATCCTCAAAATAATGATTGAAATATACTAAAAAATGGGAAGCATTTAAAATGCAAATTACATTTTAAACTTCTTCCCATTCAATTACTTTAACAAATTATTTTACTCTAAAGTTTTCTTCCATTCATCATCAAGATATTGAAGTAACTCATCTTTTGTTTTTTGTTCACTATAATATTCTTGTAAACCATTTTTTGAATTTTCAAAAACTGTTGACGGCCACATACAGAAAGCCCAAGGAATTGTTTTTCCTGCACCTACATATTTCATCAAATCCTGGAAAGGAGCTTGCATTCCGGAAACATCTGCATTTTTAACTGTAGGTAACAATTTGAATTTTTCAACAACTAACTGAACACCTTCTTCTGAAGTTAAGAAATCAAAAAATAATTTTGCAGCTTCTTGATTTTCTTTAGGTGCAGTTGCAGAAATAGCCAAAGTTGAATCTGTATCTACATACAAGTTTGTTTGTGCAGGGTCATCTGTAAATGGGAATGGGAAGAATCCTGCATTTAATGTAGGATTTAATTTAATTGCAGCACCATAAGCCCAAAGACCTTGAACCATCATTCCGTAATTACCAGAAGCAAAATTATTCAATGAAGAGTTATAATCCATTTCCATTGCATTATCGCCACCGTTAGCTTTGAAAAAATCAAAAACTTCAAACATTTTGCTCATTTCTTCACTTGCAAAAGTTCCGGTTCCGTTATTCATTGCACTTACCCAACTATCAAGTTTATCACCGATAGAAACAGTATGAGCCATTGAAATAAAATGTCCCAAAGGCCAAGATTCACGAATAGACAATGCAAAAGGTGTATATCCGTTATCAGAAAGAACCTTACAAACATTTTTTAATTCAGAATAAGTTTCCGGAACACTTAAACCTAATTTAGCAAATAAATCTTTGTTATAAACAACACCGATTCCTGCCATATCTAAAGGTAAAGCATAAATTTTGTCATTGTAAGTAACAGATTTTTTTGCTGCATTTACGATATTTCCCATAAATGCTTCATTAGTAAGATCAGCCAAGAATCCTTCTTTTGCATATTCTTCAATAGTAGAATATGATTGAAGCATCATGATATCCGGAGCTTCTCCACCAAATAATCTTGTTTTCAATACTGTTTGTGCATCATTAGGAATTGTTTCAGTTTCAATTGTAATATTAGGATACAAATTGTGAAACGCACTAGCCATTTCTTCCATTTCATTAACAATTTCTTGCTTGTAGTGGAAAAGATGTAAAGTTATTTTTTTGTTATTTTCTTTTTTACATCCAACACAAAGCAGAGACATTGCTGCTAATAAAAATAAAGCAAATCTTTTCATTCAAAACTCCTCTTTATGAAAAATTGTGTTTATTCTATGGAATAAAGATTTAAAAGTCAAAGTCTTTTTATTAATAAATAAAATTTATTATTTTTTAATATTTTTATTCACAATTCATCTTTTTTCATAAATTAACAATCGTAACACCGTAATTTGTTTGATAATCTCCGCATTTTTCAAACTCAAATTTTTTCACGTACGGACAATTTTTCAAGAAATCATGAACCATTTTTCTTAATACTCCGGCACCCGTTCCATGTAAAATTCTCAATTCGCTAATATTCGCCGTTAATGCTCCGTCAATATATCGTTCCAATTGATTTGTTACTTCTTCCGCTCGCATTCCGCGAATATCAAAATCAC
This sequence comes from Spirochaetota bacterium, assembly GCA_045133795.1. Lineage (GTDB taxonomy): Bacteria > Spirochaetota > GWE2-31-10 > GWE2-31-10 > GWE2-31-10 > RGIG8597. The sequence goes on along the minus strand of JBGUUT010000094.1, from coordinate 5,140 downwards.
GCTTTTTACATTCATTAATAAAAACATTTCCTGAATAAACAGTTTTACTTTGATTTTGTTTTATTTTCTGAAGATTTTCCGGTTTACATACAAGTTTTACAGCCCCGAACTGAACCTGAATCTCACGATTCTTGACATTTACCACAGTCCCTTTTATGTTTGTTTTTAAATCTATTACTGTATCACCCTGTTTAAAATCTTCATTACTGTTTTTACTTTCATTTTTATCAATTTCTTTATCTTGATTTAAAAACTTCATCTCATCACCGAGAAGATTTCTATTTTCAAACGTATTAAAAAAATCTTTTCCGTGTTTTATGCTTTCTTTCGATGCACCGCTTTCTTTAACATCTTTAACTAAACGCTCAAATTCTTTCCTTGCCGCTGCTAAAAAATCACGTTTTTTATCTCTTAAAATTTTATTTATTTCTTTGTTATTTTCCTTATAACCGGCAATCTCTTTTTCTAAACGCTCAGCCTCCTTTTTACACTCTTCACGTTCTCGTTCCAAAAGTTCTCGCTCTTCATTCAAGTGCTGCTGTTCCTGCTCTATTCGTCGAATATTTTCTTCCATATTAAGATAATCATTATCAACAAGTTCCAATGCCCTATTAATAAGATTGTCATGAAGCCCCATTCGCTTAGCAATATCAAATGCATGACTGCTGCCTCTGGCTCCGACACGCAAACGATAAAGAGGCAAAAAGTTTTCTTCATCATATTCCATTGCTGCAGTTTGAATTCTCGGTGTTACACCAGCAAATTGCTTTATTCGCTGATAATGCGTTGTAATAATAGCAAGACAATTTTTTTCCAAAAGAAATTCGAGAATACTTAATGCCAAAGCTTCACCTTCAACCGGAGACGTTCCGCTTCCCAATTCATCAAGCACAACCAAATCATCACTGCCGACTTTATCCGTAATCTCTTTCAAACGCTTTAAATGTCCGGAAAATGTAGAAAGAGAATCTTCAATAGATTGTTCATCACCGATATCAAGATAAATATTATTACATATACAAAAAGATGAATCTTCACTTACCGGAACTGGCATTCCTGACTGAACCATCATTTGAAATAATGCTACAGTTTTTATGGCAACGGTTTTTCCTCCGGCATTCGGACCGGTAATTACAATAACAGAAAGATTCCGATTAAACTCAATATTCAACGGAACGGCATTTTTTATCATAGGATGTCGACCGTTTATAATGCGAATCATTTTACTGTTATTCAATCCGGGAACAACTGCATTATAAGAAATCCCGAATTTCGCCTTTGCATGAAAAACATCGAATTGTAATAATTCAATACAGATAGTTTTTAGTACGTCAGTATATGATGAGAAAAACTCAGAATATTCACGTAAAATTCTGCGGATTTCACCATTTTCTTCCGCAGTCAAAACATTAATTTCCGAGTTTAATTTCAGTACAGATGACGGTATCACAAATGCGGTTTGACCGGAATTAGATGAATCTAAAACTACGCCGTCTACCATATTTCTGTAATTACTTTTTACCGCAACACACTCAAAACCGTCACGAACAGAAATTAAATCTTCATTAGAATAATTTTTTGCTTTTATCTCACGAGAAAATGCAGCAACTTCCGAATGAGATTGATTTTGACAATATTTAATACGTTCTCGGATTCGTTGCAACTCCGCCGATGCACTGCTTTCTACATAACCGTCGTTCCTTATAAAACGCACAATCTTACGACACATCGGTAAAAAAGTTAAATCTACAGAAAACAAAGACTTCAGAAAAGAATGAGAAAATGAATCTTTTAAATAAGAATATAAAACTACTGCTTCCGCCAAACAACGAAGCTCTAATGCATTAAGAGTTATTTTCTTTTCTAATTCCGGTAAAAAATCTTCAAATGACTCAAATTCATGAAAATCAAGATTTCCGCCGTCTTCATAAAAACGCATTATTTCCTTTATAATATCCAAGTTATGAAGAACTTTTTTATAATCGTTTATCGGTGTTGTAAGTAAAAGTATTTTTCTTGCTTTACCGGATTTTGCAAACTGTGCAACTTTCTCACAAATTATATTAAAATCAGCTTTATTTTTATCAATATACAAATTTTCCCTTCTCTTTTTGAACTTTTATAGTAATTTCTTGACCGCTTTTTAAACTTCCTTCAATCACACGACCGTTACCGAATTGCATAGAACATTTTCCCGGCGGTAAATCAAAAACAAATGTTTTAACATCGCCTTTTATATTCGGTCTGACCGAATTATACGGTTTAACTAAATACTTTCGCGTATCTTTATATTCCGTAAATAAATAACCGGAAGTTTTCCCGTCAATCTTCATTTGAATATTGCTGACATTTGAAACAACCTTCACCGAAGCCGGTCGAGGTGTCAACGGAATATGAGTAATTACGGTTCTGTCATCTACGCCAAATTTCAATTTAAAACGCTTATCTAAATACTGAATCCCGTTACGCTCAAAACCTTTTACAATAAAAGCATACTCTTTATCTGAATAAAACGGATAACTTACAGGCGGACTTAATCTTCCTTTTATATAATCTTTTAACGGAACATTAGCGTTTCTGTCCCATATATATAATGAATCTTCTTCCTGCAACAGCTTATTATTTACGGTACGATAATTTTCAAATTGAAATACCGGATACTCAGAACCGGCAAATTCATCCCAAAATCTAAAGTAAACCATCACATCTTTATTATCCAATCCGGGAATACTCACAGAAACATTTTTTCCGTTACGTGATTCAATATCTGTCTTTTGCATACTTACAGGCAACAAATCTATCGTCTTTATCGTATCATACGAACCGGACGAAATCTTTATTCTGTGTGTTCCCTCTTTTAAGTACATAGATTTTCTAAAAACCATTTCACCGTTTTTAAAAAATGCTTTTCGCGACGGTTGATTATCAATTCTATAATAAATGGTTTCAGGGTCCATTCTCTTAGGACAATTAAAAGACAAGTTTATTTTTCCGTATTGATTCCTTAAAATCCACTCATAATGACGATTGGTTTTAAAAAAGACCGCAGTACAAACTCCCAAAATAACAAAAAAAGTTGCAACTCTGAAATTATGCTTGCTTTTTGCTTTCAATTCAGAGGCTTTAGAATAATAAGGGAATTTAGATAAATCTTTTTCCTGTTTCAAAAGACATTTAACTGAAGCTTTTAATTCATAAACATTGTATTTACGGAAATATTTTTTTAATAAATTTATTACCGGTACAAAACTTTTATATCGTTTGCGAACATCGGGATTAAAAGTCTTTGAAAGAATTTTCTTACAAATATCAGGTAAATTCTTAACCAACCTTCCCGCCGGAACAAAACGTCCGTGTGCGATTGCCCCCAAAACTTCACTTGAAAATTCATTTTTGAAAGGCACGCAACCAGTCAACATTTCATAAAGAACCACACCGAGAGAATAAATATCAGACTGATAAGTAATTTCTTTTGTCGTACTGAATTGCTCAGGCGACATATATGCCGGCGTACCTATTACGGAACCGGTAGATGTCAAACTTTTTTCTGCATTATTACCTTTTTGTGTTGCTATTCCGAAATCAATGATTTTTACATCGCCGTTTTCCGAAATCAATATATTTTGCGGTTTAACATCACGATGAACCACTTTTTTTACATGAGCATGATGTAATCCTAACGCAGCTTGATAAAAAATAAATAAAGCCATGGCAGCAGGAAGCCTCTTATTCAATTTTATAAGCTGACTCAATGAAACACCTTTTACATATTCCATTGCAATGTAAGTTGATGTTCCGCCTTTAAAATGATCGTAAACCTGAACAATATTTTCATGACGAAAATTCAACATTACTTTAGCTTCACGCAAAAAACGCTCTCTTGTTTCTTTGTCACGAATTTTTAATTCTTTAAGAATAATTTCTTGTTTTAAAGTAGGATGAATTCCCTTGTAAACTTTTCCCATCCCACCTTCACCGATTATTCCGGTAATTTTATAATCTTTAATCATCGGTGTTTTAACAGTACGCTTAGTTGCTGTTTTACCGGCAGTTTGAGTAGTTTTAGCGACAGTTTTTGATGTTGTCGTCTTTTTTGCCGTAGTATTCTTTTGTAACGGAGACTTTTGTTGCTCTATTTTAACTGTTCTGTCAGACATTCCTAATTATCCGTAAGAGTTTTTTTGCATGGTAACAAAAAAAACAACTCTTTTCCAGTATTCTACGGCACATCAAAAGACTTTTTTTTGAATAAAAAAGAGACTGTTAAGTAAAACAACAAATCTATATAAAGTTTAAAATAAAAAAATCGCATACAAATAAAATTAAAATACTTCTATCTATATGCGACTTTTCGTTTCCTGCAAGTTTTACAGTTTTTTCCCTAATTCATAAGCTCTTTTCATAATATCCGAATTTTCTGTCACTGCCATTTCTTCTGTATGAATTATCATATCTGCCAACTCCATATTATACGCAGTAAACCGTGATAAAAACCATTTATAAGTACTTTCATAACCATAAACATCTGTATTTCCTTGAGAAAAAACACCGATTATTCTTTTTCCCGGCTTTAAACGCAATGTTTTATCCGCTGTACGTAAGCAATAGTGACGATTTAAAAAACTTACCATAGGACCGCAAACATTAGCATGATAATTAGGAGATGAAACAATTAATACATCTGCTTCATGTAAATCACTCCAATAAGATTTCAAATCATCATTTTGAATACAATCAACAGCATTGTTTCTACAAACTCCACATGCTTGGCAACCATTTATATTTATCTTACTTGCCTCATAAACAGTATAAGTATGTCCGTTTGTTTCAGCCCCTTCTAAGATTTGCTTCACAATCGTCGATGAAGCACTTTGTTCTCTGGGACTCCCTAATACAGCTACAATTTTCATTTCTTCCTCCATTTTTTTCATTCTATCAACACTCGATTTTATAGAAAATAATTAAAAAACATTTTTTTGTATACAAACTACAACTTTTCAGTTCGAAATAGTTGTATTAAATAATAATTAAAAACGTACAGATTCTTAATTAATTCTTTACACATTTTTGGTGAGATTTGGTGAGATTTGGTTACGGTCCGTATCCTGTAAAGGTTACAGGCTGTAACCAATTCTGCACA
>JBGUUT010000093.1:0-7210 GCA_045133795.1 Spirochaetota bacterium | reverse complement strand
AATCGGCATTACATTTATTGAAAAACTACCGATTTTCAATAAGCCGTCCGGCTTGCTTAAATCCTCAAGAAATAAAAAACTTACTCCATCCAGTACGGTCAAGTGACTTAAGTAATGATATGCAGCTATAAAAAACGGCACTTGAATTGCAACTCCGATTACGGAACGAAGTTGCATTAACGGATGATAATGTTGTTGACGGTAATAAGTGTTAGTTATCATGTGTCGTTCGTCGCCGTGAAAAGCCGCTTTTATATCATCAAGTTTACTTTTCATTTTGCGTTGCTTTTCACGCTCTTCGTCTTGCCATGCGTCCGCCATGTTATAAAGCGGCAACACCAACAGTGTTACTACGGCACTAAGTCCCACAATCGCAAAGCCTTCACTGGAAAACACACGATATAAAACAAAATAAAATATGCCCAATACAAATTTTAATGGGCTGATTATTACACCGTACAGAAAACTCAACATTGCTTTATTCCTTTGGCTGATTAGTTATTTTTTAATTCTTCTTTTATTTTCAGTAAAGCATCAACGCAGTTTACACCGGCATTTCCTTGATTCATCCATGCAGTGTTTTTAGCTAGAATAATCTTTTCTTTAAGTTTTGAATCTGCTGCACACTTTTCAACTATATTTCCGATATTTTCAAATTCTTTTTCTTCCAGGCGGATTCCTAATTCTTCGAGTTTTGTAAACATCCAAGGATTTGCAGGAACATCTGAAGCATCATAAGCTCGTTTATCAAAATCATAACCGGTATAAAATACAGGACGTTCAAACAAAAACATATAATCAAAGATAATTCCGGAAAAATCAGAAATCATAACATCAGAACGAGACATCGATTTTATATTTTCACGTTCAAAATCCCATTCCACATTTGAAAATGAAGACAATTGTTTTTGTAAATCTTCCAGCATTGCTTTTTCTACAATACTTGATTGAGGATGAGGACGCACAATCACATTATGACCACTTTGTGCCAATGGTTTCAAAAGAGAAACTCCGTATTTTTTCAACAAACCATTTTCTCCCCATGACGGTGAAACCAAAACAGTACGTTTTTCAGAAAATTCTTTTGACGGTAAAGCTGAAAGTTTTTCTTTTAAAACATCAAGATAAGTACATCCAATAGTGATAAGTTGTTTTTCCGATAAACCACGATTTTTTTCCAATAATCGAATACTTTCAGCCTGATAATCTCCCGTAAGTAAAACAGAATCAAAATAATCAAAACTAAAAAGGCGATAAAGTGTCGCATCAACGGGAGCATGAAGAATATGAGAATAATGTTTTACCATTTTAGAGCGTTTTAATTGATAAACATCAAGTCCCGGAGTAGTCATCAACACTATATCTGCTTCCAACAAATTCAAAGTCGCATAAGCTTTATTGCCTTTTCCAATAAAACTTGTTGTTACAAACTCAGACTTAAAATCAAAACATAAATCGTTTTCATCAGAAGTGTAAAATGTTACCGAAATTTTTCTTCGGTCAAATTCTTCCAATACCGGACGAAAAACATTCCAATATTGCTTTCCTTCGGAATAAATAACAATATCCTTACGTGAAGAAGAAATAGTTTCTCCGTCTTTTTTCTTATACCAAATAGGTAATGTTTTGATTTTTATTAATGCCGTTTTTGCTGCAAAAAAGAAAATCGAAACAAAACCGATAAGTACAGAAAACAACATACTTCCTGTACCCGGATCAATATAACAATGAGCCGGTAATACAGCTATGAATGAAAAAAATAAAATATAAAATAAGAACATAAATTTACCCTTAAAAAAACAAATTTCAAATAAGCTTCGAGATTACTCAGACAAAAAGAACATTTTCCTTGACAAACAACATCAATATTCGTCACAGAAAAAAAATTATATTTCTAAACTAAACGCTAACTTTGCGTGACATTTCATTTTTTTTAATCTTAGGCAAAACTTGATTTATTGCCATTTCAAGATGAGATTCATCATCAATTTCACGCCATGCATAATCTTCTATTTTATGAATATGAATCGGTTGGCACTCTGAATTACCTTCTGCATAAAACTTTTGAGAAACTACAGTCATAGCCGTTTCATATTCCATCTTTGGCTGGTCATCATGATGTGCTTGTGCAAATTCACACATTCCTTTTAATGCTTCCTGACTTAATTTCGTAATACCTACTAATTCTGCATAAATACTGCCGAGTTGTTCTTTCTTTTTAGAAAGATTTTGCAAAATATCACCGTCTTTTGCTTCCAAATATACTTCATCTCCTGATTTTGTCGCTCCGGAAGCTAAAATAACATTTTGGTTCATATCATTTAAAAGTATGTTTAATCCAATTTCATCATAAATCAAATCTGATTCTAATAACAGAAAATCACCTCTTACATATGGAGCACAAACTTCCAAAGTCCCCATACTACCTGTGTTAGCATATTCTGAATTATGAACGGTTCGTACTTTCGATGAATACTTTTCTGCCATTCGGTCGTACCATTCATTACAATGCCCAGTACCGATAATAACCTCTTCTATTCCGACATTTAATAATTTTTGAATAGAAGCTTCCACTATCGGCATTCCGTCAAGTTCTAAAAAACCTTTAGGCATACATTCTGTTCTATCTTTTAAACGAGAACCAAGTCCGGCCCCCAAAATAACTGCTTGTTTTACCATTTTTAAATTCCTTTAATATCATTCCTTACATAAGTCAACTTTATACAAAACTTTACTTATTCCGATTTTTTCTTAATATTTCCATTTTCTCAATAAACGTATTTTTTCGGTACTTGTATCGCCGGACATATCACCGTAAGGAATATTTTCCGGATAATTAGGTACCAAGAATACTTTGTCTACAAAAACTTGTTCCGGAAAAAATGCTGCATCACACGCAGGAGTTACCTCTTTTACCAGATAATCAAATACTTCTTTTACTTCAGCTCTAGTCTCTCCTTTAGCCGTAATTGCATGTCCGTAAAAAGAACACGGAGCACCTTCTGCAAAAAAAGTAATTTCCAACGGTACTCCGTTATTTATCGCCGTAACAGCTTGTCCTGTCATACCTAAAGCAATCGCAACTTCACCTTGAATCATAGCATTGATAGGACCGGAACCTGATGATGTAAATTGCAATATATTTTCTGCAAGCTTATCAAAATATTCAAATGCAGTCTCTTCTCCCATTACATTTACTAAATTCTTTAAAAACATATAACCGGTACCGGAAGTTTTAGGATTAGGCATAGAAATCATACCTTTATATTCCGGTTTCAATAAATCTGCATAACTTTCCGGTTTTGCCAAACCTCGTTCTTCCAAAACTTTAGGATACAAAACAATACAACCACTGTTTCTGTACTCTCCCACCCAACGACGAGAAGAAACTTTCATATCATCAAGATAAATGCTGTCATCAAAATAAGACATATCAGCTAATACATCTTTATTCATTTCCAAATATCCATACTCCCAAGATAACAAAATATCTCCTTGAGACTTGCGACCTTCGGCTTTCAATTTCGCGGCAGAACTTCCACTACTCATATAATCAAGAGAAAAATTATATTGAGGAAACTTTTCCTTAAGGCCGTTAAGATAAAATTCATTTCGATAATCCTCTGCACACGAATATATAACAATTCTATTATCTTGCTTCTTACAACTAAACAACAAAACACCTAATATTATTAAACAACACACACTTAAAACTATTTTCTTCATAATAAACTCCTAAATAATTTATATATTATAAACAGGGTCTAACTGTTTTAATTCCCTTAAAGTATCAAGTTCTTTTATATCATCAAATGAACATTCTCTCACTCGAACAGAATATTCCTTTGTAAAATACTCAAGTGCAATTTGATCCCAAAAACGTTCTTTACCTCCAGGCATTTTATAAACAATTTTTATATGTTCCTTCAATTTTGCACCATCATTAGCATCCCAATAGGAAATCCCAAACATATGATGACAATTTTCCCCTCCAATACTCAATCTTGTAATATAATTGTTTTTCACATAAAAACACCAATCATCTGTTTTTTCTACCGGAACCCCTAAATAATTTGTACTAAACTGATATTTAGTTATTAAATTCGGATTATTTAACAGCAAATCAGCTTCGCAAATATAAGCATTTTCTAATAAATCACATACACATAACAACGAAGATATATTACGAGTTTCATTATATTGTGGATTATCCACAAACCTTATTTCTGGATATTTATCAGTCAATTGTTCAAATTGTTCTCCTAAATATCCGCGAACAATAATAATCTCCTTTATGCCGGCATTTCTGATTGCAACAAGCAAAGACTCAATAATAGGTTTGCCGCTAACATTTATCATAGGAACCGGAGTATTTAAGCTAATCGGAATCATCCTGCTTCCAAATCCGGCTGCAATAATAATCGCACGCTTTACACGATAAGGCTCCAACGCTTCGATACCTGCATTAGTTATTTTACCAGACTCAATAAATCCCATATCTGAAAGATCATTTACTATCGTATTAACTCTGCCTATAGAAATTTTTGTTAAAAATGCAATTTCTCTTTGTGTCAACACTCTTCGTTCTTTCTCAAGACAAGTCATCACTAAAAATTGTTTTTCAGAAAGCATTCATAACCCTTGTTCCTGTAATTTTCTTTTTTATAAAACTACTACTACCTTTTAATATTACATTTACAATAAAAATCATCAATGAAACAAATGATGCGCACTCTAATGACATTTGTGATTGAAACTGATTAATCATTAACGACAACGGTCTGTTAGCCTCTACTGAAAGAAATGAAACAGCCGAAATTGTCATCATACAATTAACAAAGAAATACATTAACATTTCAACAACAGTGTCCAACGTCTGAGGAATTAAAACATCACGTAATATCTGTAGCTTTGTTATCCCCAAAGTCATCCCCACTGATTCCAAATTACGATTTAATTTATTTAGCGTATTGTAAATCATTAAGTAAGGTGAAGCAAAAAAGTGAACTGTATTTACCATAACCAAAATAATGATTGTACCATACAACCACGTTCCGTTAAAAAATAAAATATATGAAAGTCCCAATACGATTCCCGGAATCGCCAAAGAAGTAATTGAAACCAAATGTAAAAATCTTGCAGATTTACCAGATGTTCTAGCTGTAAGATACGCTGTAATATATGCAACTATTACACCTAAAATTGCTGTCCCTACAGAAATTAACAATGAATTACAAAGAAATCTACCGCCCCCCATTTTAAAAGTACGGATTATATGTGACATTGAAAATGACAAATCAATCGGATATTTTTTTATAAATGTAAGCAAGACAAAAGATAAAATCGGAAACAACACACAAACTATTGTAAGCAAACAAAACATATAACTTGCTGCAGTTCTCAAAATATTCTTTTTTGGACGAAACGGAGTAATAGTATAAGCATTACTTCCGTTATCTCGTTTCATCAAATCTATAATAAAAGCTGCCACTGCTGGTAATAAAAGAATTACTCCAATAACACTTCCTTTTCCAAAATCAAGCAACCCAACAACTTCCTGATACATCATCACCGGAAGCGTTAAATATTTCCCTCCTACAACAAGCGGAACACCATAATCTGTAACAATCATAGTAAAAGTTGTAAAGAAAACCGATATCATAGGTTTAGCTAAATATGGCAAAGTTACGGCTTTCATTTTTTGCCATCCGGAAATTCCTAGAACCGCACATGCTTCATAAGGAACATAATCTTCATATTTTAAAATATCAACAATCATTAAAAAAGCCACAGGAAAGGAATACATTACAGAACCAATCAAAATTCCTCCAAACCCATAAATTGTTGTATTTAGCTTCAAAAAGTTAGTTATTATTCCGTTAGCACCAAATAAGAAAATAAGTCCCATTCCATGTGATATTGAAGGAATTAACATAGGTAAAGTAACTAACGTAGAAATTATTGTTTTATGTTTTATATTTGTGCGCATTACACAAAATGACAAAATAAAAGCCAACAAAACTGAAATAATTGTCGATACCGTCGTTACAACCAAAGAATTTTTTAATGCTAAAAAAAATTGAGGATGTATTAATATTGCTCTAACATCCGCCTTAAAAAGGAATAGAAATATCTTCCCTAAAGGAAAAAGAATCGCTATCAAAAAAAATAGCATTAATGCATTTTTTGCTACAACTGTTTTAACTATTTTCATAACTATTTCACATATTTAAATAAAGAGTCGATTTTCATTTTCAAATTTTTAAGAACAAAATTTTCAACAAATAAATCTGCCGGATTATCTATTATATTTTGCGGAGTATCGATTTGATGAATCTTACCGCTTCCCATTACCATAATACGATCTGACATAGCAAAAGCTTCTTCTTGATCGTGAGTTATATAAATCATTGTCGTCCCAAAAAGTGCTTGTATTTGTTTTAGTTCTGTTCGGAGAGAAAGGCGTGTATCAACATCAAGAGCTGACATCGGCTCATCAAACAAAACAATATCAGGATTCAATGCCAAAGTTCTTGCAATAGCAACTCGTTGCTGCTGCCCTCCTGAAAGATTACCAGGTTTTTTATCAATATGTTCAATTAATCCGACTTGTTCTATAACTTTGAACGCTGTAGTTTTAGAATTTTGATTTAAACCTCGTAATTTACTTTCCTTACTATGTTTTAAAGCATACTCTACATTTTCCAAGACAGTCATATTTTCAAATAAAGCATAATTTTGAAAAACAATTCCCATCCCTCTTTTTGACGGATGAAAACGAGTTATATCTACACCATCTTTATAAATATTTCCACTATCAGAATTCATTAAACCAATTAAAATTCTCAAAAGTGTAGTTTTACCGCACCCTGAAGAACCGAGAATAGATAAAAACTCACCTTTGTTAACTTCAAAATTAATATTTTCTAATACTGTTTTATTACCAAAAGACTTTCTAACATTTTTAATCTCAAGTTTTTTACCTTCAGCCATAAGAATCCTTTATTTTTTTTCAATTTTATACACTAATTAGAATAAATTGAACAGTCATTTTTATAATATTATAAATATTTATGTAAAGAAGTATAAAACGAATAAACGAGAAATAGATATACCAGATTTTTTATTCCGAGTTAGCATATAGTAAAAAGTATGAGGGGATAAAAAAAGCCCGGCAACTTCCTACTCTCCCATCTCCCGAAAGAAACAG
>JBGUUT010000092.1:0-2605 GCA_045133795.1 Spirochaetota bacterium | reverse complement strand
GATTTTTTTCTTTGGAATATTATTTGTATTCAGTTTACTTTTGTGGATTCCCGGATTTATCCAACTTACACCGTTGAAAGATATAGGTTTCGGACATAAAAGAAAATTTTTTCTTTGTGCAATTTCTTGTTTGATGATGATAGTTTTATACTTTTTACCGCAAATATTTAATCGAGCAAAAACTTATGGGATTTTTAATAAACAATTACGGGATGAAACTCGCAAGGAATGGAATATATTATTTATTCTTTCATGTTCATTGCTTGCAATATTAGCCGGATTAGTAGTTCCGTCATCTTTAATTTCTTCATCTCCGTTAGAATTTATTAATTTGCTTTCGGAAAAAAGTAGTCCGTCGGAATTGATAGGTGTAGTTTTACCACAAGCTTTGGGATTACTGGCTTTTTATCCATTGATGATTTATTGTTTATTTAAAGAACGTGTAAAGTACCCACTTATGTTGCTTTGGCTTGCGGTGGCAGTAGGGGCAGTAATAAATGTTTTTGTGTTTCCTGCAAATTACGGAGTAATCTTGCCAAATTTAAAATTTGAAAATGATTTAACTTTAACAACTATAGGAGAACAAAAGCAATTCTTAAATTTATTAGTTCTGTATTTTGCATGTTTAGGTGTATTTTTGCTGTTTTACTTTAAAAAGCAAAAATGGTTGTCGTCATGTTTGGGAATTTGTACGATAGCGGTGTTATTGATGAGTTTGCAAAACGTAGCAAAGATAAATAAAGAATACAAAGAATATCTACTTTCATCAGGAAATGAAGAGCAACAATCTGGTGATAAAATAGAACCGTTTTTTAACTTTAGCAAAACAAAGCAGAATGTTGTAGTGATAATGCTTGACCGTGCGATAAGCAGTTATTTTGAAGAAGTATTAAAATATGACCCGTCATTAAAACAAAAATTCAGTGGTTTTACTTATTATCCAAATACAGCTGGTTTTGCAGGTCATACTCTAATGGGAGCTCCTGGATTGTGGGGCGGATATGAGTATACACCAGTGGAAATGAATAAACATGACGATGTCGCTTTGGTAGATAAACATAATGAAGCGTTAAAAATAATACCGACAGTATTTAAAAATGCCGGTTATGATGTTGCTTTTTCTGATCCGTCAATGGCGGGGTATAGATGGGTTCCGGATACAAATGTTTTTACGCAAGCTGGAATTAAGTGTGAGAATTTACAGCAATGTTACATAGAAAAATACGCTGCTGAAATTTTGAGGTCATCAAATAATATAGGTTTAGTAATAAAACGAGATTTGTTGTGTTTTTCTTTATTTAGAGGTATCCCTGTGATTACAAGACTTTTTGTTTATGATAAAGGAGAGTATCTTAATGTTGAGAAAAGGAAAAATTCTTTTGAAAAACTTTTAGGTGGAAATTGTGCTCAATTAGATTATTTACCGCAGATATGTTCTTATGATTCAGATAATAACAATATTATGCTTATGGAAAATCAATTAACACATGATCGTTGTGATGTAAATCTTTTAGATTTAATTCAAGTAGAAAAAAAAGATTTAAATAAGAAAATTGATTATGTTTTTTCACCGAAAAAAGATGAAGGATGGTTTAATGTTAATCTCTGTGCTATAAGTCTTCTATCGAAATGGTTTGAACGATTAAAAACTGAAAATGTTTATGATAACACCAAAATCATTATTGCTTCAGATCATGGATTTCCGATAAAGACAAAATGTTTTGTAGATTTTCCTAAATTAATTCCGAGACCAGAGATAAAAGTAGAACAATCAGAAGATGAATATGCATATTTCAATCCTCTTCTATTAGTAAAAGATTTTAATGCAACTGGCGAAGTGAAAACATCTTATGAGTTTATGACAAATGCGGATGTACCAACAATCGCAGTTTCGCATTTATCAAAAGAATTGCAAAAAAATCCATTCACAAAAAAAGAGATTTCAAGTAAAGAAAAAAACGATGGCATAAGGATTTGTACAAGCATGAAATTTAGACCATCAGATCATGGAAAATATAGATTTGATATAAAAAAAGACGAAATCGTTCATGTAAAAGATAATATATTCGATGCTAAAAATTGGACACAAGTCGATTACGTAGAATAAAAAATAAGTAAAAGGAATAAAGTAATGCTAAATTTTCTGTATGGTATAATAATCAGCCCATTAAAATTTGTATTGGGCATATTTTATTTTGTTTTATATCGTGTGTTTTCCAGTGAAGGTTTTGCAATAGTGGGACTTAGCGCCATAGTAACGCTGTTGGTGTTGCCGCTTTATAACATGGCGGACGCATGGCAAGACGAAGAGCGTGAAAAGCAACGCAAGATGAAAGGCAAACTTGATGATATAAAAGCTACTTTTCGTAGCGATGAACGGCACATGATAACAAATACTTATTACCGTCAACAACATTATCATCCGTTAATGCAACTTCGTTCCGTAATCGGAGTCGCAATTCAAGTGCCGTTTTTTATAGCGGCGTATCATTATTTAAGTCATCTTACCGTGTTAAACGGAGTAAGTTTTTTATTTCTTGAGGATTTAAGCAAGCCGGACGGCTTATTGAAAATCGGTAGTTTTTCAATAAATGTAATGCCGATT
>JBGUUT010000091.1:0-22815 GCA_045133795.1 Spirochaetota bacterium | reverse complement strand
GAGATAATTCTAGGTATATCAAAAAATTTGAAGAATATACCAATAATCATGAAAAAAGCTGTTTAACTAAAAATATTTAAGGAGATAAAACTATGGAAGATGAAATTAAAATAGCAGTGTTTTTTGATGCCGAAAACATATCGGCAAATAAGGTTTCTCTTATAATTGATTCTTTATCAACAAAAGGAGATATTCTTTTTCAAAGAGCTTATGCAGATTGGTCTATACCCAGTACGAAATCATGGAAAGAACAACTTAATAAAACTCCGATTACAGCTATTCAACAATTTCATCATGACGAAAAGCAAGCAGTTGATAAGTTGATAATGATGGATGCTATTGAAATGGCTATAAAACATAAAGAAATCAATACTTTTGCAATTATTACTTCCGATAACGGTTTTCATTCTTTGGCATTAAGACTTCGGGAGTTAGGAAAAAGAGTTATTGGTATAGGTGAAAAAGGTGGTGAAGGTGACAAAAGTAAATGCAAACCTATTTGGATAAAAGCTTGTAATGAATTTCTGTATATTGAAGATTTAGATGATAAAGATGAAGATGTTTTGTTAGATGATAAAGAAAAAATGGAAGAACCGGGATTAGAAGATTTTTCTTTAGAAAAGTTTTTAGAAAATGCTTATGACTTAACTCCGTTTTATAAAAATATGAATGTAAAACTTGTATCTCAATTATGGGAAAGAGTTTACCGACAAAAATCAGATTTCAACGTAAATGACTACGGAGCAAAAACTCCATTGGAATTATTGCGAAAGTTTGATAAGAAATTCTCAATTACAGATGACGGTAAAAATCAACGAACTTTCTTTGTTGAGAAAATAGAAAACAATAATTGTCAACGAAAACAAGGAACTATAAGTCGAAGAATCCAAAGATTTCGAATCATATCAGCAAATGATAATTCCGGAGATTATTTCTTTTACATGAGTGAAATAAATAAAGACTTTAAAAATGAAAAATTGGATAAGGGCACAAAGGTAGATTTTCTTGTTGTAAAAGAACCGGATCCGCAAGCTGTAGAGAATAAAGATAAAAATGGTCGTGCTACAGATGTTATCATTATTCAATAAAAAATCTGATATTTATAAGGGAAGATTGTAAAAAAACAAATAATACAAAGAGGAATAAATAATTATGATTAAAAGGTTCTTTAAAAAGCTTTTAAATAAACTTTTAAGTAGAATTTTAACTATAATTTGGAAAAATTATATCTATAATAACTATATTTATAATAATTATATTCATTCAAAAAATAATGAAAAGAAATACATGTTAATAGATGATAAAAAATTGTTGAACATTCCCAGAGATATAACAGGTATAGCTATTTCCCATAATGTGGATTTTATTGACGTTAAAGCATTTTTACATCATAAAAACTTAACTAATTTTGCGGTCAGTCCAAATAATAAAAATTATTCTTCATCAGAGGACGGAAGGATTCTTTTTAATAAAGATAAAACTGTGTTAATTGCATATCCGTCGGCTTACGGTGATATTATAATTCCCGATAGTGTGACTTCTATCGGTACCAGTGCGTTCGGTCGTTGCAGAAGCTTAACAAGTGTAACGATTCCCGACAGCGTGACTTCTATCGGTAACTATGCGTTCTATTATTGCAGTAGCTTAACAAGTATAACTATCCCTGCCAGCGTGACTTCTATCGGTGATTGGGCGTTCTATGGTTGCTATAGCTTAACAAGCGTAACAATCGGCAACAGCGTAACTTCTATCGGTAACGGTGCATTCGAAGGTTGCAGTAGTTTAACAAGCGTGACAATTCCCGACAGTGCGACTTCTATCGGTAGCTATGCGTTCCGTAAATGCTGTAGCTTAAAAAGTGTGATGATTCCTAACAGCGTAACTTCTATCGGTAACGATGTATTCGGTGAATGCAGTAGTTTAACAAGCGTGACAATTCCCGACAGCGTAACTTCTATCGGTGACGAGGCGTTCAGAGGTTGCCGTAGCTTAACAAGCGTGACAATTCCTGGCAGCGTGACTTCTATCGGTAGTTATGCGTTCCGTAATTGCAGTAGCTTAACAAGCGTGACAATTCCTGACAGCGTGACTTCTATCGGTGACGATGCGTTCTATTATTGCAGAAGTTTAACAAGTTTTCATATCGGGACAAATAATCAAAACTATTCTACATCAGATGACGGTAAAATCCTTTTCAATAAAGATAAAACTGTGTTAATTGCATATCCATCGGCTTCCGGTGATATTACAATTCCTGACAGCGTAACTTCTATCGGTAGCTCTGCGTTCCGTAATTGCAGTAGCTTAACGTACAATGAATACAAAAACGGACTTTATTTAGGTAACAGGGATAATCCTTATTTAGCTCTTATAAAAATAAAGGATAAATCTATCACTTTATTTGAAATTAACGGTAAAACAAAAATAATTACGCCTGAAGTATTCACTGCTTGTTGTAACCTAACAAACTTTGTTCTCGGTCCGAATAACGATTTTTTTTCAGTATCAGATGATGGAAAAATTCTTTTTAATAAAGATAAAACAAAATTAATTGCTTATCCGGCAGCTGAAGGCAATATTACAATTCCTGACAGCGTAACTTCTATCGGTAGTTATGCGTTCGGAGGTTGCTGTAGCTTAACAAGCGTAACAATTCCTGACAGCGTAACTTCTATCGGTGGTTATGCGTTCGGAGGTTGCCGTAGCTTAACAAGTGTAACAATTCCTGACAGCGTAACTTCTATCGGAGACTCTGCGTTATATGATTGCTGTAGCTTAACAAGCGTGACAATTCCGGACAGCGTGACTTCTATCGGTACCTGTGCATTCGAAAGTTGCAGTAGCTTAACAAGTATAACGATTCCTGACAGCGTGACTTCTATCGGTAAAAATGCGTTCTGTGATTGCTGTAGCTTAACAAGCGTGACAATCCCTGACAGCGTAACTTCTATCGGAGACTCTGCGTTCTATGATTGCTGTAGCTTAACAAGCGTGACAATCCCTGACAGCGTGATTTCTATCGGTGGTTATGCGTTCTATGATTGCAGTAACTTAACAAGTGTGATGATTCCTGACAGCGTAACTTCTATCGGAGACTCTGCGTTCTGTGGTTGCTGTAGCTTAACAACAGTAAATTATAAGGGGGCACAAGAACAATGGGAGCAAATATGTATTGAGCTTAGTAATAACAACTTAACTAATGCGACTATAAATTATAATTACACCGGTGGGTAGTTTCTTAACCTAAAAGTGCGGAGAGCTTTCTTCGCACTTTTTTATTCTGCTAGTTTGTTTTTAAAACATCACGGACGACTTCACTTGCAATCAATAATCCCGCAACCGACGGTACAAACGATATACTTGCCGGAGTTCTGGCTGTCGTTACAACCTCTTCCGGGGAATATACGACTTTCAAAGATTCCACTCTGCGTTTTTTCAGTTCTTTACGCATTACTCTTGCCAATGGACAAACTTTTGTTTTGTAAATGTCCGTAATTTCAAACATTGTAGGATTAAGTTTATTTCCTGTACCCATACTGCTTATAACCGGCGTTGCGACTTCTTTGCATTTCGTTATAATTCCGATTTTAGCCGTTACGGTATCAATTGCATCAATCACATAATCATATTGTGAAAAATCAATAATCAATCCGTCTGTTTCATCGGGAAGATAAAAACTCGCAAAAGCTCCGACTTCTGCCGTCGGGTTTATACTCAAAATCCTCTTTTTCATTACATCGACTTTTAATTGTCCTACAGTCTCATGTGTTGCGATGATTTGCCTGTTTATATTACTGACAGATACGGTATCATGGTCTATCAAATCTATCTTTCCTATACCGCAACGAGCCAAAGCCTCAACCGTAAAACCACCTACACCGCCGATTCCGAATATTGCCACTTTTGCATTTTTCAACTTTTCCAATGACTCTTCGCCTATAAGCTCTACTGTTCTTTCCCAAGGATTCACAATTCATCCTCCGAGCCGTTACAGTCATCATAAGTATCCAAGAAATGATGAGTTACGCCTTTTTTCTTATATGCAATAACAGTATCAAGTGTCACATTTTCTACACTGCGGAAAATATTACTTTCAATGTACGGATTTGTTGCTCGCAATTGTTGAATAAGGCGTTTTATTTCCAAACGTTTTGATGTTGTCGACAAATCTTCACTTGCAGCTTTTTCGGTAAAACGACATGCACATTGCAAAAAACGAAGATTATTATAATCACGCCAATGTAAAATATCTGCTTCTCTAATCAAATACAGCGGACGAATTAATTGCATTCCGGGAAAATTTGTACTGTGTAATTTCGGCATCATTGTCTGAACCTGTCCGCCGTAAAGCATTCCCATCAAAATTGTCTCAATCACATCATCAAAATGATGTCCCAAAGCAATCTTATTACAGCCTAAATCTTGAGCATTCTTATACAAATGTCCGCGTCTCATTCTGGCACATAAATAGCACGGTGACTTTTCAATATTAACAACAGCATTAAAAATATTCGTTTCAAAAATATCCAACGGAATATTCATCTGTGCTGCATTACTTTCTATCAATTGTCTATTTTCAGTCTTATATCCCGGATCCATTACAAGGAACTTCACCTCAAACGGGCTTCCTCTGTGGCGTTGTAATTCCTGAAACAACTTCGCCATCAACATGGAATCTTTTCCGCCGGAAATACAAACCGCAATTCTGTCTCCCTCTTGGATAAGTTGATATTCTTTGATTGCCTTTACAAATCTACTCCATATTGTTTTATGAAACTTTTTACGAATACTTTTTTCAATATCTTCACAACTTTTTATCTCTTGTATTTTCTCTTCCATTATTTTCCGCCAATCCCATAAATTTCATCAACTATTGCACTGATATGAAGTTTCATTGTGTCTATAATCGGCACTTGCATATCTCCATCGTTAATTAACAGCGGTAATTCCGTACATCCTAAAATTATCGCCTGTATGCCTTTAGGCACATATTTTTCACACAACGTAATAAATTCACACTTCTTTTCCGGCTTTACAATACCGTTTTCCAAATCCGGAAAAATAATATTATGAATTGTTTCAATATCCTCTGCATTCGGAACAGTACATTTTATTCCGTGAGATTCCAAATTGTCTTTATAAAAACGATTCTTCATAGTAAACGCCGTTCCGGTCAACAATACATTACTATAACCGCAACGTGAAATTGCCTGTGACGTAACATCCATAATACTGATTAAAGGTAACGGAGAGATTTCTGATAATTGATTAAAAACTATATGCGGAGTGTTTGAAGCTATCACCGCAAAATCAGCCCTTGCTTTTCTCAAATCCTGAATAGCCCGATAAAGATACCATGTCACTTGTTCATAAAATCCTTTTTCAAGCATTCTCATCACATCAGCTATGTTCAAACTTGCAATGACCAGTTCCGGATACTCTCCCGAATTCGTATAAGTCTGACTCTCTTTCATAATGCCGCGATAATATTCAAGTGTAGACATATACCCTAATCCGCCTACAATACCGACTTTTCTTCTCAGCATACAGTTCCTCCTATTTTACTGACTTATTAAAATTACTCAGAATACAACGCAGTAGACAAATATCTGTCTCCGGAATCAGGTAATAATACCACAATTATTTTCCCTTCGTTTTCTGATTTCTTCGCCAATTCCGTTGCCGCCCACAAAGCTGCTCCGGACGAAATCCCTGTCAAAAATGCCTCTGTAACAGCAAGTTCTTTTCCTGTTTCAATCGCATCTTCATCTTTTACTGCAATTACTTCGTCATAAACCTCAGTATTAAGTGTTTCCGGAACAAAACCGGCTCCGATTCCTTGAATTCCGTGCGTTCCGCTGCTACCTTTTGACAAAATCGGACTTCCTGCCGGTTCTACCGCATAAACTTTTACTGCCGGATTTTGTTCTTTTAAGAATTCACCTATTCCGGTTATAGTTCCGCCTGTTCCCACACCAGCAACAAATATATCTACATTTCCGTCCGTATCTTCCCAAATTTCCGGACCGGTAGAATTTTTATGGCATATAGGATTTGCAGGATTGACAAACTGTCCGGCAATAATGCTTCCGGGAGTTTGCTTATGAAGCTCTTCTGCTTTTTCTATTGCTCCCGCCATTCCCTTATCTCCGTCAGTCAGCACTACTTCTGCACCGTAAGCCTTCACGAGTTTTCGTCGTTCCACGCTCATTGTTTCAGGCATTGTCAATACAAGTTTATATCCTCTAGCCGCCGCAACAAGTGCCAAGCCGATTCCTGTGTTTCCGCTGGTCGGTTCAAAAATTGTTGCTCCCGGTTTTAATACTCCTTTAGCCTCTGCATCTTCTACCATTGCCAATGCAACACGGTCTTTTACTGAACCGGCCGGATTTAAATATTCCAATTTGGCTACAATCTTTGCCTTTAAATTATGTTTTTCATTATAACGTTTAAGCTCCAAAAGCGGTGTCTTTCCTATCAACTGTGTAATAGAGGTTTTTATTTTCATTTTAAACTCCTTATTTTATCCTGCAATTTTCTTTTGTATTCAAAACAATTCAAATTGTACACTTTTCTTTTTATCTTCAAACTGTCCCAACCACGCAAAGCAATCATTTGGTTTATACAAAAGATTATGTCGACGACAAGTTTCTTCTACCAATGCTGATAATTCTTTATTTTTCGGACTGCAAACTTCATAAGCATTACCGAATCTTTTTTGATAACACTCTTTTAAACCGGGGAAACTTCTATCTAATTGTTGATAAAAATATTCTCTGTTACCTTCACGCAATGTTACTCCGATACCAAAAAAAACTATTCCTTTCACACCGACTGACAAGCATACATCCAACAAGTTTTTAATATTTTCATAAGTATCATTTATAAACGGCAGAAATGGAGACAACCAAACCATTGTCGAAATGCCGACTTTTTGCATTTCTTTCAAAACTTTAATTCTGGAACTCGTTGTGCAAACATTCGGCTCTATCTTCTTACACAATTTATCGTCGAAAGTAGTCAAAGTCATTTGAACAACAGCTTTTGTTTTAGAATTTATAGATTCCAAAAGGTCAATATCACGCATTATCAAATCTGACTTTGTTAATACACCGACACCGAAATTATAGCGATTGATAATTTCTAAACATTTTCGAGTAAGTTTTAAATCTTTTTCTAAATGAAGATAAGGGTCGCACATTGAACCTGTTCCAATCATGCAACGTTTTCGTTTACCGGCTAATGTTTTTTCCAAAAGCTGCGGAGCGTTGATTTTTACTGCAATATCTTCAAAATCATGATTCATTTGGTAACACGTACTGCGTGAATCACAATAAATGCAACCATGGGTACAGCCTCGATACAAATTCATATTGTTTGAAGATGATAAAAGCTGTTTAGCTTGAACTTCATGCATCAGAGTTTTCTCGATAACACAATTCTCCGCAAGCAGCATCGATATCAGCACCGCGGCGATAACGTCTTGTCACACAAAAGCGACGTTTTTCCAATTCATGCATAAAAGATGAAATTTCTTTTTCTTCCGGACGTTTAACTTGGTCATCGGAATGATTTAACGGAATTAAATTAATGTGAAATGCCGAATGATTAAATCTTTGCAATGCGTCAATTTCTTTTTTGCTCATATTCACATCTTTGATAAGAACGTATTCTAATGTAAAACGATTCTTGTATTTTGCATACAACGCCTTTAATTGTTTTGCAATCTCGTCCAACGAAAACTTACGAGCAATCGGCATAATTTTTTCACGTTCTTCCTGAATTGAATGATTTAAAGACAATGCAAATCTTAACGCCGAAAAGCGTTGTATTGCCGGCTCAATCTTATCTATTAAACCGCAAGTTGAAATTGTGATACGAGATGGCGACAAGCCGAAAAAAGCCGGATTTGTAATAAGAGAAACTGACTCCATTACATTATCAAAATTATCAAGCGGCTCGCCCATTCCCATATAAACAATATTAAATAACTGGTCTTTCAAACCTTTTTCAGTTGTCATAAAATGGTACAAGAACAAAACTTCTGATAAAATTTCTGCTCCCGACAGGTTTCGAATCAATCCCATCGTTCCGGTTTTGCAAAATACACATCCCATTCGGCAACCGACTTGAGATGATATACAAAATGTAACATGATTATTTTTATCAATTAAAAAAACAGCCTCTACGCATTTGCCGTCTCTCAATCTGAACAGAAACTTTACCGTCCCGTCAACAGACTCTTTACGAGCTGCTTCTTCCACTTCAAGGATGTGAAAATTTTGACTGAGTTGATTTCTTAAATCTTTAGAAAGGGTAGAGATTGCCGACCAATCGACAATCCCTTTTTTAAATACCGCATCGTAGATTTGCTTTATACGAAAAGCTTTATCTACATCTTTATCTGAAAGCTCAATAATATTCTTAGTATCTTTCATAAAATGCCTAATTAGCTTTTAGATTATTATAAATCTCCATTAACAAACTGGATATACTGTTTCCCGCAAGTATTTGCTTTTCTAAAATATCCAAAGCCTTTTCAGAATCTCCTACTTCCTTATAACACATAACCAATTCATACAATGTTCTGGAATTATAAGGTTCCTTATAAAAAATATCTTCCAAAATTTTAATTGCTTCTTCGTAATTATTTCTTGCTTTATAAATAAAAACCAAACCCAAAGTAGCATAATAATCATAACCGATACCTAACGCTGTTCTGTAATAAATCTCAGCCTCATCATAATCTTCAAGATTACGGTATGAATCTGCAAGGCGTGTCATTATCACTTTATTGTTCGGACTTAGTTCCAATAATTCTTTCCATACATGCAAACTTTCTTCGTGCATAGAAAGCCCACGATAACAATCTGCCAAACCGTACAACGCATAAAAGTTTTTATTTTGCAATTTCAATGCTCTTTCAAAATAAGCAATACCTTCGTCAAAAGTTTTTTTCTTTCTGTGACAATTTCCGATTGCAGTAAGGATTTTTACGTTATCCGGCTCAATTTCTAACATTTTAAGCCAACTTTCTAATGCCCATTCATACTTTCTTGTTTCAAAATACAAGTAACCGATACCGGTCAATGCATAGGAATTTTTTGAATCGATTTCAAAAACTTGCTTATAAAATTTCTTGGCATTTTCATAATCACCCAATTTTCGATATGAATCTGCCAATCTTGTAAGTACTGTAATATCAACACCATAATGAACAATGAAGTGTTCCCACAAACCGATTGATTCTTTGTAATTTCCCATCTCACGATAAACATCTGCTAAACCGATTAACGCATATTTATTTTCATGATGAGAATCTAAACATCTTTTGTAAAAATCTATAGCTTCAGGGAACTCACCTTTTTTTCTTGAAATATCACCGAGCCCAA
Organism: Spirochaetota bacterium; assembly: GCA_045133795.1. Taxonomy (GTDB): domain Bacteria; phylum Spirochaetota; class GWE2-31-10; order GWE2-31-10; family GWE2-31-10; genus RGIG8597. The sequence continues at coordinate 13,423 of JBGUUT010000091.1, read as the reverse complement.
CAAGTGCATAATGATTTTCAGACTCCTGTTCTAAAATTCTATAAAATAAATCTTTTGCTTCTTCAAAGTTACCTTGTTTTATAAAATCATAAGCATCTTTAGAAAGTTTACTTAACTTATCTGCTTCTTCGAAGTCTGCATTTACATCTATTTCATCACCGGCCATTCCCATAGTGTTTACATTTTCTAATTCTTCATCGTTCCACTGTTTATTCATAAATTCCTCATAATACTTGAATTAATATTTTTGTTCTTTTAACATAATCTGGATAATCTTTGCACATTTTTCAGAAAATAATTTTATCTTCGATTCATTACCGGACATAAAATACATTTTAGCTGCTTTATAAATATCGCCGTTAGTAAAATAATAATCTCCGAGCCGAACAATCCCGTCTTTATAATCTGTAGTCACAAAAATCTTTTCTGCAGCTTTTATATTGCCACTGGAAAAAAAATCGTTCCCTCTTCGAATCAATAAAGCCCTAACCGACGGCTCTACTTTCTTTTTGAAACGATTTCCTCTTTCTATCATATAGGGATTATTATTCATATTACCTAACATTTTTTTATCCACAGAAAATTAACAACAGCAATTTTCTTATTTAATTTTCTTTAAATTAAAACCTCTTACAATAAAAAACAAGAGGCCTTAATTCAAAGGAGTTCTTCTCTTGCTTAAAATTAAAACAAAAGAAGAACTCCTATTTTTTCAGATTAAACCGAGAAAAATATTATTTTTTTTCGAATAAGCTTCTGATTTTTTTACCAACGATTTCGATTGGATGAGCACCCAAATCTTCACGTTTTTTCTTCAATACAGTTGCACCGTTGTGAACTTCTTCCATCCATTCTCTAGCGAATTTTCCGCTTTCGATGTCGTTAAGAACTTCTTTCATTTTTGCTTTTACGCCGGCATCAATAAGTTTTGCACCTGTAACGTATTCTCCCCACTCAGCAGTGTTAGAGATAACTTCGTTCATTTTCTGAATTCCGCCTTCATAGATTAAATCTACAATCAACTTCAATTCATGTAAACATTCGAAGTAAGCCATTTCAGGTGGATAACCAGCTTCTGTAAGAGTTTCAAAACCAGCTTTGATTAATTCTACAGTACCACCGCAAAGAACTGCTTGTTCACCGAACAAATCTTCGTATGTTTCTTGTTCAAATGTACATTCCAAAACACCGGCACGAGTCAAACCTTCAGCTTTTGCAATAGCAAGAGCAATTTGTTTTGCTTTTCCGCTTGCATCTTGGTGTGCAGCAACTAATCCCGGAACACCGAAACCAGCTTCGTAAGTTTTTCTTACTTCTGTTCCCGGAGCTTTAGGAGCTGTCATAATAACATCAACATCTGCCGGTGGAACAATATATTTGAAACAAATGTTAAAACCGTGTGAACAAGACAAGATTTTTCCTGCTTTCATGCAAGGTTCAATTTCATTTTTGTAAATATCACCTTGTTTTTCATCCGGAAGCAAAATATGGATAATATCAGCTTGCTCTGCAGCTTCTTTTACTGAAAACACAGCAAAACCGTCTTCTTTAGCTTTTTCAAAAGAAGGTCCCTGACGTACACCTACGATTACTTTTACGCCGGAATCTCTCATATTAAGAGCTTGTGCTCTACCTTGTGAACCGTAACCGATAACACCTACAGTTAAACCATTTAACAAAGACAAATCAGCGTCATTGTCATGAAAAATTTTAATATCACTCATTACGAACTCCTCCAAAAATAGAATTCTAAATTTTTTTTAGTGACAGTATATCAACATGATTAAATTGTCAAGAATTACAATTCAATGTGAACTCGTAAAATAAATCAAAACGAATCAGATTACAGTATTTACTTTATAAAAACTCGATATTTAAGCAGCATATCAATCGGTAAATACGACTTTTTCATTGCACGCAATCCTTCTTTACCCAAATCCTGTTCCAGATTAACAAAATTACACAAAGCTTCTTTGTTATGTCCGGCAAAAACAGAAAACATATATTGATAAATCCCTTTTATCTCATTATTTCCCTTCGCAAAATGAATAACACAATATTCCTTATTGTACCGTTCTCCCATTACAAAACCTTGCGGAATTCCGTCAATCAAAAAAATCTCACCGATTTGATTCAATTTTTTTATATTTTGCAAACTTTCCAAACACGGAAAAAAATCTGTTTCTTCCTTTTTTGCCCCAATATCTTTTTGCCAACGATTCAAAACTTCTGTCGCAAAATGAGCATTTTCTTCATTCAACGGTAAAATTTCCGCATTATAATCACGTAAAAATTGAGTAACCAAATTTCGTTTCCCATGCAATTTCCTTCCGGGATAAGAAATAAACGTATCTATCGCATAAAGATAATCGCTGTCTTCATCTACATATGAAAACGTAAAATTATCCGGCGAAAACTTCGATAACCATTTTTCCGGAATCGGATAAATCATATCATAATCACTTGCATTTTTTATTAATTTCAAAAGATAATCTCTACTTTCATTATTTGATAAATCACGTAAAGGCATCAAAAAAGTCTTTTCATCATAAGTTACGCCGGACAAAAATAAATCGCCGTTATCATCAATAAGTCGGTAATTATGCTTTTCACGAAACAAATAAAGATTGGCAAACGAGAATTCAGATAATGCTACGTTTATATTTGATAATGTCTGTGAAAGCTTTTCTTCATGTTTTAACGACAAATGTTCTTTTTTCACATAACCTCCAAAATTGTCGAAAAATCATTATCAAGATAATCATCAATAAAGAATATTTTTTTTACCGGCGGAAAAAGTTTTTGTACCGTATCCGGAGTTTGATAATAATAACCGGGTTCCTTTGTCGCTGAACGTGCGTGAAGAAGATTAAAAACAACAAATTTATTTGACAGCGAAACAAACCTTTGCAACGCATTACGCAAAAAATCATCGTTGTTTCCTAACTCAATATTAAAAATCCCCGAAGCATAAATGACATCAAACTTTCTGTCACCAAATAAATCATCTTCAAAAATATTTGCACTAAAAAATTCAGCCTGAGGATTTTTTTCTTTTGCACGAAATATCATTTCCGGCAAAATATCGACTCCGGTATACTTGAAATTATAATCTTGCTTTTTTAAATAATCATATAAATTGCCCAGCCCGCAACCTACATCTAAAACTGACGCACCATGAAAAAAAATATTTTTCAATACTTCAAAACGTAATTCCTGTGCTTGTTCATTTTCCCAGCCCAAACAACCGGAATCTGATTTTTCATTTTTTAATTTCGGTAAATAATATTCTCGAATTTTTTCCTTTCGCTTCATCTTTACCCCTTATTATTTTAAAAAAAGACAACGTATACTAACAAAAGATTTTTTCAAATCGGACAAAATTACAAAATGTCGGCAAAAAGTTGTTACTTCTGACACACAGAAAAAATAAGACACGATTAATCGCTGTGTATTTTTTACACACTCCATCCTTTCTCAGCTTCTCCCCCTAGCTAAAACCCAATTTTAACAAGGTTTCAGCCTCTTTTTCCAATTGGCACACAGAATGCTCAATGTCTATGTCAAATAAAAAAATGACATCTAAATATTAAAAATAAAAACTTTTTTATAGGAGGCAACATTATGTTGTACGATTTATACGATGATTTTTGGGGACTAGGATTAAACAGAGAACTAAAAAAATTTATACAGGGAAACAATACTCAAAAAACTTTTCCGGAAGTAAACATTTATGAAAGCAAAGATAAATACATGGTTCTTGCAAAAATTCCCGGAGTCGATAAAAAAGATATTCAAATCTCAATCAAGGATAATGCATTGAAATTGTCCGGAGAAATTAAAAGCAAAGACAGCAATAAAACATATTACCTTACAGAACGTATTTCCGGCAGCTTCAAAAGAAACTTTATGTTTGACGAAAAAATCGACGCAGAAAAAGTTTTTGCAGAATTAAAAAACGGGATTTTAACAATCGATTTACCAAAATCCGAAGATGCAAAACCAAAAGTAATTACAATCGCATAATTTTAACACAATAAACTTGGAGGAATAAAAATGAATACAGTTGATGAAAAAAAAGATATAGAATCTACAAGAGGTTACATGTACGCCACACCGACAACTGACATTATAGAAAACAAAAACGGATTTGAAATAATTTTCGATTTGCCGGGAATTGAAAAAGATGACATTAAAATTAACATTGAAAAAGATATTCTGACCGTAACAGCCGAAAGTTCATTTACACAAGATGAAGAATTTCAATGCATTCACAAAGAAACAAACTTTTTCGGATTCAGGAGAGCTTTTAACTTAAATAAAATTATCGACAATAACAAAGTTGAAGCCCAATTTAACAACGGCACATTAACATTATTACTTCCTAAAAAAATGGAAGAACAATCAAAAGAAATTTCTATAAAAATAGATTAACTTTTCTCATACTAATGCTTTCTTTAAACTAAAGACCGAATAAACAAAATTCTCTCCTGTCTAAAGAAAGCATTTATCCTACCTAAAGCTACATTATATCCAGTTTTAACCAGCTTCAACATCCCTTCTACTTGATATTTAATTTTTTTTTGTTTATAAAGAAAAATTATTTTAATCGGTAATAAAAGAATTTGCTTTAATTATTTTATTTGAATTAAAAGTTAATTATTAAAGAGGAAAAAACTGCTTACCGAAAATTATTAAATGATATTAACATAAAAGGGTTGCAAAAATGCAGACTACTACAAGTTTTAAAAAAATAGAAAAACGGCTTTATACCGGAATTATTAATATATGTTCGATTCTTTGGAAATTTACTAAATCTTTTTTTTCCGCAACTAAGAGTATTTTTTCACAACGGCTCACCGTAATGATGATACCGCATTCTGAAAAAAAAGTATTTAATTTCAGAATTAATGTTTTTGCATTATCTCTAGCCATAATTTCTTTGGCTTCCACTTTAATCGTTATCACGTTTCTATCCGTTGATAATTACAACAAATCAATCAAATACATGGATGTGAGTTTAAAAACTCAGTTGAATGAACGAAAATCAAGAGAATACGAAGAAATTATGAGTCAAATTTTTGAGTCTCACAGAGTATACAAAGGACAATTAAATAACTTATTGTCAAAATTGAATTCTCCCGGAATAAAAACAATGGAAGAAAGTTACTATCTTAACAGTAAACAAGGCGGAGAACTAAATCTAATAGAAAAAAATAATTTAAGTGATTTAGAATATATGAAAATGGAAGCTCAAAATCTTTTAATGGATTATGATTTCTCTGTTAAAGCTTTCAATGAAATAAACAGCAAAGTAAATAATTATGACAAAATTTTAAAAGATTTGCCTTTTGCCAACCCTGTAAAAGGTCACTATTTTATAACATCTACATTCGGATTAAGAATTCATCCGATATTTAAATATCTTGACCACCACACCGGAATAGATTTAGCAAATGAATTCGGAACGCCGATTGTTGCTACTGCTCCCGGAACAATAGAAAAAGTTCAATCAAGTAATTACGGCTACGGAAATTATGTTGTAATAAGACATAAATTAGGATTTTCTACCCTTTACGCACACATGCGTTCTTATGTAGTTACTCCGGGAGAACAAGTTAAGAAAAATCAAATCATAGGTTATATGGGAAGTACCGGATACTCAACCGGAGTTCACCTTCATTATGAAGTCAGAATTGCAAATAAACCGGTTGATCCATGGTCATACCTAAATGTTGATTAAAAAAAGGGATTTATTCTTATGATAAGAAAAAAAACAGAAAACAGTCTGGGATTCTTTGACGGAATTAATACTTTTGTCGGAGACTCGACAATTTTACGCGGAGATTTTGAAGTAAACGGTCCGCTGAGAATAGACGGAAAATTTAAGGGAAGCATAATTTCTACCAGCATGGTATATATCGGGAAAAAAAGTATATCAGAATGTGTTATACTTGCAAAAAGTGCAACTATAGGCGGCACTATCAAAGGCGATATTTATGCTGAAAATTCTCTCACTATATTAAAATCTGCAGAAATTATCGGAAATATATATGCTACAAACGTAAATATGGACGATGGCGTTATTTTTGACGGAAAATGTCAAATTCTGAGTAAAGATCAAATACGAGAATTAATGGACAAAATGAAAAAGCAAATATCTCAATCAGGCATATAAATGGATAAAATCAATAATAATTATTTCTTTTTAAACCCTGAAATAAAAAATACTGACGATCAGAAAAAGACAAAAAAAAGTTCTACAATTGCAAGACAAGCTTCGCTCTTTCAAAAAATGCTGATGCAAGAAGAAGAACATATAGAGCCAGTTTCAGAAAATAAAAATGAATTAAATGATGAAATTGCAAATTTGTTAAAAGATATAAGTGCAAAAGGCAGAAACTTAAAAAAATATAAAAAAGTCGAAGATTTAGAAGATTACAAAAAATTAATACAAAGCCTGCTGAAAAAAGTAGTAAGTTCAACTGAAAAAGTTGAAAAAAAAGCAACATTCAAAAACGGACAAAAGAATTTTAAACTACACTTACAAGTAATAAATAAAAATTTATTAGAACTGACACGAGAGTTTATGAAACAACAAAAAAGCGTGATTGCCATCGCAACAAAAATTGACAGTATCGAGGGATTATTGCTTGATTTACTTTCGTAAGAATGAAAAAACAGGAGATTGAATATGGACGATTCTATATATACAACGGATAATCTTGATAACTTAAAAGCACTTGAAGATGACACTACATCAATAAAAAAAAGAACAAAGAAAAATCATAAGTTTTCTGAAGATGATTTCTTTTACAGAATTAAAATCCCTTACAACCAATCTTCGTCAATTTTCAAAACAAAAAATCCGGCTATTACAAAAGGAATGCTTGTTGTAATTCCGACTGTATACGGAAACGAAATCGGTATTTGTCAGGGACAAACTTCCAACATGGAAGAAATTCAGTACCAAGATAATCTCCAAGACATTGTAAGAATCGCAACTGAAAAAGACAGAAGTCGTCACGCCGAAAACATAAAAAAAGAAGTAAAAGCCTTTGATATTACAAAAAAGAAAATTCTGGAACACAAACTGGACATGAAACTTATCAGTGCCCATTATTTTCTTGAAGATTCTAAAATCCTATTCAATTTTACTTCTGACGGCAGAGTCGACTTTCGAGAATTGGTAAAAGATTTAGCTTCAATTTTTAAAACAAGAATCGAGCTTCGTCAAATCGGAGTACGTGATGAATGTCGTATCATAAGCAGCTACGGACAATGCGGTAAACACCTATGTTGCGGTAATGTTTTGAATGACTTAACACCGATAACCATAAAAATGGCAAAAGAACAAAACATCACCCTTAATTCCCAAAAAATCAGCGGAACTTGCGGACGCCTTTTGTGTTGTTTATCGTACGAATACAATGCTTATTTGGATGAGAAAAAAGACTATCCGCGAGAAGGTTCCAGAATTTTTGTAAATCAAGAACCTTATATTGTTACTGAAATAAATATTCAAACTAAAAAAATAAGAGCTGCCTCTGAAAAAAACAGTGAACCGGCATTCGTTGTACTTGATAAAAAACAATTAAAACGAGAAAAGAATACGTATTCAGCAACTATCGAATTATAATTTTTGAAAAATTACAAGATTTTTTTTGTTAGAAAAAATAGGCTTTAAAGAAAACTTATCTGCAAGCCATTCAAAAGTTCGCTCTGAATAAAACGAAATATGAGTTGCATCCTGAATATACCACCAGGATGCAAATTTATTTTCGTCCGGTAAAAAACCGGTAGACAAAACAAAATATCCGCCATATTCAAGATATGAAAACGCCTGTTCTATTTCTTTATAAACATCTCGAAAATGTTCAAAAACCTCAATAGAAAAAATACAAGAATATTTCTTAGTTACATCCAGATTCGGATAAAAAAACAAATCATAATAATCAATCTTACTTATTTGAGATTCTTTATTTCTCAAAATCTGAGGTAAAACCGGATTATGACCGCAGCCATAATCCAAAATTGTTTTCCCTTTAAGTTCAATAACTGTCATTGCTTCATCTACAATATTTCCCAGCCATTTCATATATCCCAAATTATCTTCTGAATTCTGGTGAAACAAATAACGCTCTTTTTCACTGTGATAATCCAAAAGCTGTGACCGCTCTAAAAAACAAAAATCACATTTTGTACAACGAAAAAAAGTCTTTGTACTTTTTCTATTTTTTACGACAACAGCTTTTGAATCTTCACAACCACAAAGAATACACTGCACTTATTTATCTCCATACACCAACGGAACAATTAAGACTGCCGTACAAAAAGCCGCAACAATTCCGAAAATCATTGAAATTCCTAATGAAAACAACGCTCCGGAAGAACTGATTGCCAAAAATCCAAATGAGGCCAATGTAGTCAAAGCTGCCACCAAAATAGACTGAACCGTACTGTTTCGTTTTTTAATCCAATCATCTCCGATAAGCTCTTTCTTAAACCACATATTCCACGTAGAAGAAGAAAGGATTCCGTAATCAACACCAATTCCAACAACCAAAATAGCCGAAGTTATATGCATAATATTAATAGGATTTTGCATTATCGCATTTATCCCGAGTATTCCGACCAATCCGGCAACTATCGGTAAGATTGAACTTAATGCAATTCTTATATTTTTAAATGCGATAAAAATTGCAAAGAAAATTAAAACTACGGCAACAACAATCAAAATCATTGATTTCATTTCAAAAACTTGCAATCCTCTTACACTGTCACGCATTATATCAACGGGAACAAAATCAATATTTAACGATTGCAAACATGCATAAACTTTTTCCGCACGCACTCTGTCTCCGATATGAATCATGAAATAAAACATTCCGTCATATTCTGCTATCGATGCCTCCGATTGCATTTTTAAATAATTAGGAAATTCATCTAATTGATATGTTCCATTAGCTAAACTATCCAGAGTCTTAAAAAATGAATCAAATGCTTCTTCCGTAAAATCACTTTGTGCTACAGCCTCAGAAAAAACTTTCTTATCAAAATTTTTAAGAATATAATCAATTCTTGATTTCACAACATTTTCTGTCGGAAGAAAAATCGCCGGATTCAAAAATAAAAGTTCCGGCATTTCCTTATACACTGCTAAAGTTGCATTCATTGCAGAATCCAACGCTTCATCTTTTGTTTTTCCCGGGAAACCGATAAATACATTATTTGTAGATTCTCCGAATTCCTTAATAATTTTTTCCGCCCGTCCGTCCAATTCTTTATGTGCAATGTCAAGCTTACTGGAATCAGTTTCCAAATGCGTAAAAAAAGACGCAATTACCAAACAACCGAATAAACATAAAAACGGAATTCGCCATTTAGGAAATAATTTTTCACCGAAAGACAAATATTTTACCTGATAAAATATCTTTTCCGGAGACAATAAATTTTGAAGTACAAACCAACAAATAAAAAATGAAAACGTAATTACAAGACAACCGAACAAAGCTATCTCACCAAGTGAATCTATTCTTGACAAAAGCAATAGTAAAAAAGACAGTACGGTTGTAAGGTATCCCATAAATAACGATTTTCCTATTCCGTGTCTTAAATCTTTTAACGTAGGATAGAAGTCTGCTTTAAATAAATAATGTATTGAATAATCAATACAAATCCCGGCAGCCGTAGCCCCGAAACCTAAAGCAATAGCTCCGAATTCCTTACAAAAAACAAGAATACTCACAAACGTTAAAGCCATTCCGGCAACAACCGGCATAAAAGCATAAAAAATCAATTCTAAATTACGAAAGAAAAAGAAAAATACAAGAACAGTCAGCAAGATAGAAAAAATACAAATGAAAGAAACTTCTCGCTGAATTGTCGACGAAGACTCAATAAAATAAAAATGAGCTCCATATAAAAAAGATTGTCCTTTATTTTCAACGCCGATATTCTTTATTTTTTTATCAAACTCAAGTAAAATCGTTGCGTTTCGAGTATCACTTGAACTGCTGCCGGTACTGAAAACTCTTAAATAAGAAGTTTTATCTTCACTCAAAATGCCATCACGATAAACCGAAAGTAAATTTGATGATGAAAATTGCAACTTCACTAAATCTGAAATTTGATTTAACGGATCGGCAAAAAATAATTCTCCTAAATCTTCAAACGGATTATTTTGTAAATAAGCAAATTTACTTTCCAAACGCTTTTTTACATCATCTTCAGAAAACGGAGACCCAAATTTTTCATACGGATACAATACAAACGCATTTTTTTGCAAATAAAGTTTAATCTCATTAATTTGTTGGGCCGACGGAATGTTCGGTGTCAAGAAATCAACTTCTTGAATCAATTCATCCGCTTTATCTATCATAATATCCAATTTTTCCGTATCTTCATTATGAATATAAAGAAGCAATTTATCAGAAACCGATGAACCTGCCGTTAATGCCACACTACGCATAAGATTTTCATCTCGAGGTAACATATTTGTTATTTGCGAATTAAGTTTAAGATTTAACGAACTAAAAACAATAAGTATGACAGAAACAGCAATAATCGAAAAAGTTACAATTCTGTTAATCAAATTTCTTTTCATCAATAAACTCTCCGGTCACAGTATTAAAAAACTTGAACTCAAGAACCGTCCCATTTTTATATTTCATTTCTAATTTTTCTAATTTATCATCGATACTGACAAAACGCATATATTCTATTTTACCTATAGCACCGTCTTTTGATTTCGGTTGAAGGAAATAACGCATTTTCTCTCCCGCAGCTTCACAGTTTATTGCGAAAACACGATTAAGTTCTGCCGTATCTGCCGTAAAAAGAATATTTACTTCATTAAATTCTCCGTTTCCGGCAGCTGATTTCTTCATTTTCATAGGTTTATTATTACCAATTTTCAGCGACATCTCATCGCCTTTATTTACAACCTTTAATAATGACGGTGTTTCTTGAAAAAACACAAAGTTTTCACCTGATTTAGCTATCCAGCCAGTCGATTCGATAACCTTTTTTATATAAGGGGAACTTTTTCGTGCTGTATACTCAGTATAAAGCAACTCATTTTTCGGACGCGGAATACTTATGTCCTGACCGAAAACAAAAAAACTCAAAAACAAAAAGGACAATAAAAATATTTTTTTCATTAACAGACTTTCCTCATGATTAATATAAATAAAGTAATTCCATATATTTTTTCAACATCGTGGCAATTGCACTCTTTTCATTAAAAAGCAATTCCTTTTCAACCTCTTTGTTACCTATAAATTTAATTTTTATAGGTTCACGGTCATTCATCATTTCATTGAAAACATCGACTTGTTGATCCGTAAGCGGCATATCTGCAATCTCAGCAAACTTTCTGACTGTATTTTTTATACCGTCAAATTCTTCATAAACACGATCAATTTTCTTCACATGTTCGCCCGGAAATGTTTCAAACTCCAAAAAATGTTTACTGGTTCCGATTTTTACCGAATAAAAATTTAACACCTCTTCTTCTGTATCTTGAATATCTTTTACTTTCATTCGCATATTACATTCATTGGTCATCAAATCTCTTGAAATATACAAATACGCCGAATAATCTACCAAAGTAGGAACATAAAAAGATGTCTTCGAATTTTCATCGAAAGTCGTCTTAAATTTAGCCCCCATAAGGCAACTGTTGAGAATAATCATCAACGGTAAACAAATAAATATAATTTTCTTCATTTTCACATCCTCTAATTTTTATAAAAACATCCTTGATATAGATTTTTTTCTCTCAAATATTGGTTAATCTGATTTAAGATTTGCTTTTTGTCTGTAGTCCATTTAGGTTCTACAAGAGATTTCCACGGAGGGTCACCGGTCAATCTATGCACTACAACTTCGGGAGACAAATGGGCTAACATCCGAGCAACAATATCAATATATTCAAAACGCTCCAAAAATTTTATTTCTCCCCTTTCATACCATTTCATTAACGGAGCATCTTTCAATAAATACAAAACCTGAATTTTTACTCCGTTAATTTTCATTTCCGAAATATAACGAACTGCATTTAGATAATCTCTCAAATTTTCGTCCGGAAGTCCCACTATTAAATGTGCAACAATCTCAATACCTCGCTTTTGTAATTCTAAAACACTTTGTGTAAAAACATCCAGCGAATATCCACGATTTATGACTTGTGCTGTTTTATCATTTACCGTTTGCAATCCTAATTCTATTTGTAAAAACGTTCGTTTATTTAATTCTTCCAATAAATCTAACACTTCAGAACAAAGACAGTCCGCTCTGGTTGCAATTGACAATCCTACACAATCTTCCGAATCTAATGCTTCTTCATATTTCTTACGTAAAATTCCAACAGGGGCATAAGTATTTGTAAAAGATTGAAAATACGGAATTATTTTTAAATCTTTCCACTTAGTTTGCAATCTTTCTTTCTGAACTTTTACCTGTTGTGTAATAGACAAAGTTTTTTCGGCACAAAAATCACCTGCTCCGGCAACTCCGCAAAATACACATCCCCCGAAACTTACCGTTCCGTCACGATTCGGACAAGTAAAACCGCCGTCAAGAGTCACTCTCGCAACCTTACTTCCAAACTTCCGACGATAAAAATAATCTAAACTATAAAAATATTTTTCTCCCCACATCGCTGGTAAAATAATTTATTTTTTTAGTTTTAACAACACGATTTTGCCCGACGTATATTTTTAATTTTGCTTTCTTCCAAATAAAAAAGACCCGATTCCTAATCAAAATCGAGCCTTTATCAACAATAAAATCAAAATTAAGAAATATGCTCCTCAACCGCATTTAACAATTCTTCAATTTGAAAAGGTTTACAAACAACTTTCTTAATTCCCTCCTCCATCATTAATAAAAATTGCGTTTTATCTGCCCCCGGATGAGCCGTTAAAATTATTGCCGGCGGAACCAAATCAATTTTTCCCTCCTGAGCAAAAGCTACACGAATAGACGTATAAATTTCTTGTCCGTTAGCTTTCGGCATCATCATATCTGTGATAATTAAATCAACCTTCTCTTTTTTTAATATTTCCATAACTTCTTTGCCGTCATCGGAAAGAATCACTCTATATCCTTCATCTGTTAAAATGTCATTTAGCAATGTCCGAATGCTTTCTTCATCATCAAGAACCAAAATTGTTTTCACCTGAAACACTCCTCCCAATCGAATAACAACTCATTTATTATTCATTAATGGAATAATAAAAATCTTATAAAGACTATTTTCTGAGCGAGTATAAGAAAAATACTTCTTTTATTCAAGAAAAATAATAAAAAGGTTTGTTTATTTCCTAAAATCTGTTATAAGAACAAAAAACTTATAATTGGAGCTAAAAATGGCGAAAAACCAACTTGATAAGGAATTAGTAAAAAAAATAAAAGATTC
>JBGUUT010000090.1:0-11780 GCA_045133795.1 Spirochaetota bacterium | reverse complement strand
TAATGCTGAGCTAATCTTGGTTATCTTGTCGTTATCAATTTCACCGATTACTTTTATAGTATACGTACCGTCGGATAGATTAGCAATGACGTCGCAAACATCTGTTGTGTCTGCATTTATTACATTGTTATTGGCTGTTAAATCTTTTTCCATTATTTATCTCCTTTTGTGTCGCAATGTTGGTGATTTATAATTTTTGATTTATTGTTTGTCATGCGAAAGGAAAAAAAAATACATCCTTTTAAAACTAAAAGGATGTATTTTTTTTAATTAGAAATTAGATATGAAATTCGTCTATCTCATTACCGATTCTGTTAATTGATTCTTCTACTTTTGCGGAAAGTTCAGAAAGTTCGACTTCTGAGTTTTCTAAATTTTGTGCATACGAAGTCATTTTACTTGTATTGTCAGTAATTGCTTCGGTAGTATTTTGAAGTCGTGCTATTGTCTCAAGAATCAAATCGTTTCCTTCTGTCATTTCTCTTGAGGCTGTTTGAACTTCTTGAGTATTATCATTCATCATTCTTAAAGCTTCGACTATTTGTTTAGAACCTTCTTGTTGTTCTTCCATTGCAAAACGAATTTGACGAACAAGATTATCAGTTTCTTTTATCAATTTGCAAACTTCATCAAAACTTTCGCTGCTCTCTCTTGAGGCATCAACAATTGAACCTATCGCAATTTCGATTTCATTAAGTTCCGTTCCGATTTTCTTTGATTCCTGAGTAGATGTTTCCGACAATTTTCTTATTTCATCAGCAACAACACTGAAACCTTTTCCGCTTTCTCCGGCATGTGCCGCTTCGATTGCAGCATTCATTGCAAGAAGATTTGTCTGGTTTGCAACATTCGCAATCGCTAAATTGGCATCCTGAAGTGCTTTTGATAATTCCGCAACTTGTGCGATTTTCTCTGCAACGCTTTTTTGTTGGTCTGTCCCCACAATGACATCTTTTCCGAGTTTTTCAAACAAATCGGCCATTTTCATTACAGAACCGTTTACGGATGAAATATTACCTATCATCTCTTCTACAGCGGCACTGGCTTGTGTAATTCCGCTTGATTGGTTTTCAATCATTCTTTCCAAACTGATTATATTTTGTGAAATTTGGGTAACGGCACTGGATGTCTCATGAACAACCGAAGACTGTTCGTTTACTTGATTATTGACATTATTGATATTTTCAAGAATCTCTTTGGTCGCAATCCCAGAATTATCGATACTTTTCTGCAAGTTACTTTCGACTGTATCAAGATTGTTTTTCGCATTTTTAATCTGACTTACTATCAAATGCAATTTTTGCATAAAATTATTAAAACCGTTTACAAGACTTCCGACCTCATCTTTCGATTTAATTTCAATATACTGTGTTAAATCAGCATTTCCGTTAGCAATTTCATTTATTGCAGAATCTACAACTTTAATAGGTTTTACGATTTGTGTAGCAAGAAAGATTGAAATTAATACCGCAACTACAATACTGAAAATTGAGACTACAATGATAACTATCAAATCAGTAACAACATCTTTAAAAAGTTCTTTGACCGGACCTACGGTAACGAAAATCCAACCGCTTTCTTTTGAAACCATTCTCGCTGAAAAATAAAGCCCGTTTTTTGATTTTGTTTCAAAAAAAGCCTTATCGATAGCGATTTTTTCTTTATAAAGATAAAAATCTTTGTAGTCGTTAAAAAAGTTTGTATTCATAATTTTCTTTTTATCATCATGAGTAATATAACGACCGTATTTATCGAGCAAAAATGATTTTCCGGATTCGGTAAGTTTTACTTCCGTAACCATTTTTTTCAAGTCAGAAAGTCCGATATCAATTCCGACAACTCCTTTTTGTTTATTATCAATTATAACATCATGAGCAACGGTAGTAACAAGATCTTTTGTAATATTATCAAGATAAGGATCAGTTACGGTAATTCCGTTTTTTCCCAAAGATTGTTTATACCATTCACGTGCGGTCTGATCGTAGTCCGGAGCTTGAATAAAATGTGAACTGGAATAAAAGAAACCACCGTCTTTGTAAGGAATCTCATTTGTATAATACAAAGATGAAAGTTCCGTTTCCCCGGCAAGCATTTTTTCAAAATAATCCTCCAGTTGGATTTGAGTTATCGCATGTGTCTTTACGTAAGTAGTAGCATTGTTTACATAATCAACAGATTTCTGCAAAAACAAATTAATACTGTTCCAAATATTTTCCACTTTAGAATTTGCATCTTTAACAATATTCTTTTTCAATGACGCAACTTCCATTAAAAAGCTCGGAGTGGAAGTACTTATTACCGAAAAAAGAACAATTATTACGTTGGCAATAATTAATTTGAGTTTTATGCTTTTCATACGATTTTACCTTCCTAAGAAATATTTTTAGCCCCAACATGATAAAACTTCTATATACAAACAGTCAACAAAAAGAAAATTATAATTTTTTCTTAGATTTTTCTTAATTAATCTCAAATAAAACAGGAATACGATTCTTTTTCAAATTATAATCGTTTCTCTTTTAAGTTATTTCTTGCCAAAAAAATTGTGTTCTTTTATAGTAGAAAAAAATTTTTGATAAGTTGGATTTTATATAACGAGAGGTTTTTTATGAAAGTAAGAGTACGTTATGCTCCGTCACCTACAGGATATCAGCACATCGGCGGATTGAGAACCGCACTTTTTAATTTCCTTTATGCAAAAGCAAACGGAGGAGATTTTATTTTACGTATCGAGGATACAGACCAAACTCGATATTTTGACGGTGCATTGGAAGATATTTATGAAACATTTAATTGGTTGGGAATTTCTTACGATGAAGGTCCGGAAAAAGACGGCGGATTCGGTCCGTATATTCAATCTCAGCGAACTGAGTTGTACCAAAAATATGCTAAGCAACTTGTAGAAAGCGGTCATGCATATTACTGTTACTGTGACAGCGGTCGTTTGGAAAGAATCAAAAAAATACAAGAAGCAAATAAAATGGCTCCCGGATACGACAGACGATGTAGAGATTTATCTCCCGAAGAAGTTGAAGAATTAAAAGCAAGCGGTATTCAGCCCGTAATTCGTTTTAAAGCTCCTTTGGAAGGTAAAACCGTATTTGAAGATGAAATTCTCGGAAGAATCGAAGTCGAAAACAGTACATTACAAGATTTTGTTCTTTTAAAATCCGACGGTTTCCCTACATATCACCTTGCAAATATTATCGATGACCACATGATGCAAATAACTCACGTATTGCGAGCTCAAGAATGGATTCCGTCTACACCGAGCCACGTTTTACTTTACAAAGCATTCGGTTGGGAACCGCCTAAATTCTGCCACATGCCGATGGTAATGGGAGAAGACGGTAAAAAATTGTCAAAACGTCACGGTGCAACACAAGTTATAGAATTCCGCAAAAACGGTTATTTACCGGAAGCTCTTCTAAACTTTATTTCACTTTTGGGTTGGTCATACAATGATAAAGACGAGTTCTTTACAATGGATGAATTACAAAAGATTTTTGATATTAAACGAATCAATACTTCTCCGGCAATTTTTGACTACAAGAAATTAACACATTTCAACGGAGTTTATATTCGCCAAAGCAGCATTGAACGCTTGATAAAATTGACATTGCCGCATTATATCGAAGCCGGTCTTATCTCAAAAGAACCTACAGCTGAAGAAATGGCATTCTTAAACAAATTAATGCCTTTGGTACAGGAAAGAATGGAATTGATTACTCAAGCTCCGGAATTTTCTGATTTCTTCTTCGGAGAATTACCTCCTTACAAAACTTGGGAAATGATTGTTCCTAAAAATGTAGAAAAAGCAAAAGTTGTAGATATCCTTTGTGACATTCGCAAAGTTGTAGAAGCTGACTTTGAAGTAAAAGATGACAAAGACTTAGAACAGCAACTTTATGAACTTTCTAAAAAACATGAAGTAAAAGCCGGAGCCGTATTTATGCCGCTAAGAATTGCAATTACCGGTATAAACAAAAGCCCTGAAATGTTCCCTGTAATGCACGTTATAGGAAAAGAAGTTTCATTGAAACGAATTGACAACGCAATTGAAAAATTAAAAGCTGAAATTGCCGGTTAATCTTAACTTTTTATACATAGGCGAGTTGTTTTTTTACGGCTCGCCTTTTTTTTATTTGGCTTTTTGTTTCTTCAACATTTTCACTCATCCCCAAGAAAACTATGCTGAAAAAACTAAAATTTTCACCGACTTTATATTTACAGCAAATAAAAAAAGTCTAAGTAAGAACATCTCACTCAGACTGCAATTCCGTTGGTGGCTTGAGTATAATGATTTATTAGGTCTCAATGTGCATTGGTTACCTAAGATATTTTATCAAATACTTCCGGTGAGTACTGATACTCTTCATTTGTATCATCAATTACACCAATACTTAATAATCTGTCATTGTAATAAGACTCTGAAACACATTTGTATGTTTCACCATTTGTGATAGTTGAATCTGTTTCTCCATTGTACATTACAAGATAACTTACATTTTTTACAACCATTTACTTACCTTAAACTCCACTTTTCCAATGTATATAGAAAGCTCGGTTCCATCCTGTAGAACTACTTTACTATTTACTACAACTTTTTGCCAGTCGTTTTTATCCGTTATTTTTTACGGCAACAGAAAGATGAACATACTGACGGCTCATGGGAAGAAAACCTTCTCAATTTCTTCGGTATAATAACGCTTACTTACGATATCGATTATAGCTTACCCAGGGAAACCTTTCTAGCTAGAATGATTGTCGTCAGTAACTTATCCACGGAAACCTTTCTGGCTACAAAGGTTGTCGTCAGTAACTTAGTAGAGATATCTATACTATGTTAATAGAGACATCTATATTAAATTATAAACGAATCGAAAATGTTTGCTTGTCATTCTGAGGTACGAAGTGCCGAAGAGTCTTAGAAAATGGAGTCAAACTGCACGGTCTCAAACGCTGTTTAAATAGCGTTTAAGAGAGGAAAAAAAGAAAATTAGTAAAAAATCTTTCAATTGTGCAGTAGAATGAAAAAAAGTTGCATTAAAGCAAGTAGAGAGAAGTTTTTTTTCTCTAATTCTATTAACTTTTTAGGAAAAAAAATATGGAGTTTTCTGAGAAATACGAAAATATCAGTTTTACGAACAACTTCGCATTTTGTAAGGTATTGCAGAATGAGGAAATATGCCGGGAGTTTATCGAGACGCTTTTGAATATTAAAATTGGAGTATTAAAGTACAAATCGCAGGAAAAGGAATTGAAACTCGAAATAGATAAACGAGCCGTTCGGTTGGATGTGTGATTTTCTTTGCAGATTTTCTGATAAGAAAATCGAAAAGAAGAATCGTTTACATGAGTGATAGATGAGTACACAACGTGTACGAATGGAGTATTTCCGATAGGAAATACCGAAAGCGAATGTAAACTTTAACGAGAGAATACCGCATTCACTTGATGTTTTCTTGCGAAAACATTTCGTTCGTACGTTTCCACGTACTCACCACAGTTCATTGCTATAGATTTGTTTTCGACTCGATATTTCCTGCGGAAATATTTCGTTCATGTACTACGTACATTCACCGTGTCTGCAAGCCAAATCTTGAAATGCAAACCACCGACAATAAGAACCTTGATTGTAGGATGAGATATTATCAATCGATGATAGATGCGGAGCTACTGGATAAAGGTGCAGATTTTACGGAATTGAAAGAATCGAATATTATATTCTTTTGCACATTCGACCCGTTCAAAAAAGGTTTACCACAGTATACTTTTTGCAATACCTGCGAGGAGTTGCCGGAGTTAAAACTTCGTGACAAGTGCCGAAAAATTGCCTACAATGTAAATGCGTTTAAGAAAGTCGGTGACGAAAATGTTCGAAAATTATTAGAGTTTATTTCGACTGGCAAAAGCGAGACGTCACTTACAAAGAAAATCAATCAAGAGTTAATACGAGTTCAAGGCAACGAGGAATGGAGGGCTGAATATATGACATTAGAAATGTTTGAAAAAGAGACTTACAAATTCGGCTTTACCGCCGGACGAAATGAAGGCATCGCAATCGGAGAAGAACGCGGTATTTCTATCGGGTTGTCGCAAGGTGCACATCAAAAAGCTGTTGAAACAGCAAAAACTTTATTAGCCTTTGGCGATTCGATTGAAAAGGTTTCAAAAGTAACCGGCTTGTCACCAGAGGAAATAGAAAACTTATAGAAATTGAAGTTAGCAATTAAGGAGATGCAAGATTTTCGATTAAAAAGTTTTGTGTCTCTTTTTCGATATTCTCTGCAATAAAATAAATTTGCTTCAAATCAACAAAATCTACTCTGTCAAACCTCAGACTTGTCATTGATGACTTCCGTTAATGCCGATTCGACAAATTCTTTGTAAGTAGTACTTATTGCTTGTCTTATGCTTTCTTGAAAATGTTGAGGGACATTGAACGAAGCAGAAATCGGCATGAATAAATATGTAGTAAAAATGTCTATAAAAGTGTATTATTACGATACTTTAAAATTTTTAGGTAATACTAAAGCGTATGAATAATAAATAATTTAGGAGAGATTGATTATGAGTGATCTTTTAGATATGTCCAATGTCATCGATAGTTTTAAAGCTGTCAGTACAGATGCAAAGCAAATGATTCCGGGGAATAATGCAATTTCTGCAATTACTACAGGCATTTCCAATCTGGGAACCGGTGCGTTATCGGCTTGGAGTAATCGCACAGTAGCCGGAATGAGCTTAGTTGCAGGAGGAGTAAAAACAGTAGGCAGTATAACCGGAACACTCTTGAACGGCTGGCATGAAGAAAAAATGCAAAAGATTAATAATAAACACGAAAGAAAAATGCAACAAATGCTTTATGAACATAAAGAATATATGCTGGAAGAGAAAAATCGTCATGCTGAAGTTATGCTAAAAGAACAACTTCGCCATGAAAGATATATAATCCGTGAACAACGAAAAGTTCTAGAAAAAATACTTGAAGTCTCACTTGCCACCTACAATAAAAAAGCAGAATTATTAACGGCTCAAATGAATTGTATAGAAAGTACTTATCAACAGGAATTGCGACTTATCAACGAAAACATTTCTTTTTTAGAACACGAGAAAGTTAAAATCAAAGACAATATGGAATTGTATATGGAACTAACTCGTGATATCAGAGAACGTTATAAAACAAAAGACGAACTGATACGTGCTTACAATGATGCTCACGTAAACCTAACTACAGCAATGAAATGTTTGGAGTTAGAGAAGCCACTTGGCTACAGTTTTCAAGAATCTGCAGCACAATTGAAAATGTTGGGAGATAAATAATGAATAAACTTAGATATACATTTATATTTTTAATATTGATTTCACTTTTTCCTTGTTATGGAATTTTAGCTAATGAAGAAACGAATAACGTACCTTCACAAGAAATTACAGAGAGCATAGAGAAAAAAAACGTAACTGAAAATGTAACTGAAAACGTAACTGAAAACGTGACTGAAAATGTAACTGAAAATGTAACTGAAAATGTAACTGAAAATGTAACTGAAAACCTAACTGAAAACCTAACTGAAAACGTGACTGAAAATGTGACTGAAAATGTGACTGAAAATGTGACTGAAAATGTGACTGAAAATGTAACTGAAAATGTAACTGAAAATGTAACTGAAAATGTAACTGAAAATGTAACTGAAACAATAAGTACATCAATAACAGAAAACGAGTCTGAAGAAAATCATGTAAATAAAAAGCCACAGAAAAAAGAAAATATCTTTATACAAATAATGAAATGGTTAGGGTTCATTATTTTAATCGCAGTGATAGCAATTGTTATAGCAATTGTTATAACAATAATAGTGGATCATTATGATGAAATTGAGCCGCGTAAGAACATTGAATATGAGAGAATAGAAGAGTTTAGTAGAAAACTACTACATGCAAACTTAAAAAGGATTCATAAAATAAGCGAACTCCGCATGTTTATTGATGATTTTGGTGATAATATTAAATTCTATAAAGAACATTCTGCAACAATTAGAAATAGAATCATAGAATTGCGAAATGAAATAGCAGAAAGGGAAAGACTGGAAGCAAAAAAACAAAAGCAATTAGCTCTCGAACAGATTCAAGAAGAAGCAGCAATGGAAAAAAAAGCTAACGAAGATGCTATGAGAAAAAGTGAAGTTGAAAGAAATATAAATGAATTGGGTGGCTATATAGATAGGTTGGGGGAATCTATCCAGAAAAAAGAATTACCGGATGTTCAAATGGTTTCAGAATTATACAAAATACTGATTTCAATTTTAGATAGCAAACCTTATATAACCAAGGAAGGTTTATGTAAAATATACGATGACAATGAAGTTTTTGTTAAACATGTTTTAGGAAAATGTAGAACTGAATTAGAAAATTTCTCCGGAAGTTTACTCGAAACCAGAATGCAGCAAGTCAAAGCAAAATTTGATAACATCCTCGGATAAAACACAGAAAGTACTTATTCGCTTTTGAATAAGTACTTTTTTTATGCTATGTCGTAATTTACATAGCTGCGGGATTTAATAAGTTGGATTATGTTATAGATGTAATTTAATGTCATTACAACTGACTTGCAATGTAATGATATGTTGTGTATATTTGTATATATCAATCTAGGGAGGCAATATGGCAACATTTCAATTACGACTTGACGATACTTTAAAGCAAAAAGCAGATTCTCTTTTTTCATCTCTCGGACTGGATACCTCTACTGCAATTCGTATATTTCTTTCTGCAGCTGTAGAAAATAACGGAATACCTTTTCAAGTAAGACATAATGATAATTTTTCTTTGCAACAAGCAATTTTGGATTCAAGGAATAAAAAAAATCTACATGGACCATTTAAAACAGCACAAGACGCAGTAAATTCTATGTTGGAGGACTGAGTTTTGTATAATATTGTATATACAAATAGGATGAAAAAAGATGCCAAGCTTATGCAAAGCGTGGTAAGGATATGTCAAAACTTGTTATGGTTTTGGATTTACTTGCATCAGGAATTGAACTTCCCAAAAAATATAAAGACCATCAACTTACCGGTAATTTGCATGATTTTAGAGAATGTCATATAGAACCGGATTGGCTTCTTATGTATCAAATTTTTGAAAATGAATTAATTCTTTCAACTACAGCAACAGGAACGCTTCTTGAAACTAAAATGAATCAAGCAAATGAAAAAAAATCCTTAAATAAAAACTACATTCCCCAACTGCCCTATTTACATTTTTAGCTACATTTGACTTTTCAAATTAATTTCTGTACAGTGCGGCTAATTTTTAAGGATACAATATGAAAAAAATTATTATTACCGGAGGCGGTTCCGGAGGTCACGCAATGCCGGCTGTTGCAATTGTACAGCTTTTGCGTGATTATGAAAAAAAATCAGGTGAACAAATAAGAATACTTTATGTCGGTTCAAAAAAAGGCATTGAGAAAAAAATCGCTACACGAAATCATTGTCCTTTTATATCAATAAGTACCGGAAAATTACGTCGTTACCTATCATGGGAAAATCTTTTAGATTTTTTTCGTGTAATAAAAGGAATCTTCGACAGTTTATCAGTTATCAAACATTTTAAACCGGATATGATTTTCAGTACCGGCGGTTTTGTTTCCGTGCCGGTCGTTATTGCCGGACATTTTACTCGTACACCGTCAATCATTCACGAACAAACGGTTGACGCCGGACTTGCAAATAAAATTGCCGGAAAGTTTGCAAAAAAAATAGCTTTGACATTCGAAGAAAGTGCAAAATATTTTCCGTCTGAAAAAACAGAGATTACCGGAATTCCTCTGCGTGAAAGTATTTTTAATGTAGATAAAGAAAAAGCTTATTCATTATTACCGGTAGAACGCGGTTTACCTGTAATTTATGTTTCCGGCGGCGGCTTGGGATGTCACTTATTAAATGAAACAATGCAGAAAATCTTGCCGGAACTTTTGGAAAAAATGAACGTCATCATTCAAACAGGAAATGCAAATGACGGAAAAGATTATCTGGACTTATTGCGTTTCCGAGAAAATCTCGATGAAAAACTAAAAAAACATTTGATAGTATTTAATTTTATAGAAGATGTAGGAAATGTTTTTGCCATAAGCGATTTAGTTGTCGCTCGAAGCGGAGCCGGAACGGTAAATGAATTGATTGCATTAAAATTGCCTGCTATATTTGTTCCGTTGGCAATTGCTACCGGAAACGAACAATTTAAAAATGCATCTATTATGAAAAAAATCGGCGGAGCTGAGATTATCGAAGAAAAAGATTTAACTGCCGAAGTTTTAATGAAAAGTATTAACGAACTTTTTAACGGCGGAAAACTTGCGATTATGAAAAGCAATTTGCAAAAACTAAAAAACTTTTGCGGTAACGAAAAACTGTTGAAGTTAATTCTTCAGACATTAAATTTAAAAAGTATAGGAGAATAAAATGGTATTTTTAGGTCAGTTACTTTCTGCTTTCATACGAATCTATATGTTATTACTGACATTGCGAATTTTCCTTTCATGGTTCAGACTGCCTGATAATTCATTTACCGGCATTCTCGGTCGTCTAACAGACCCTATTCTTAATACATTCAAACGTGTTTGTCCGTTGCAAATCGGCTTTTTTGATTTATCACCGTTAATTCCGTTGTTACTTTTCAGTTTATGCGATTCAATGGTTACAACATTGCTAATCAACGGACGCAGTTTTTCTCTCGGTTATATCGTAGAAATTATTCTGTATATCGTACAATTTTTTATCAATATTTTTTCGTTTATCATTGCACTTTCCGCAATAATTCTTTTGATTGTCGATATTTTCATGCCGCATAGTTTTATGCCGATTGTTACAATGATGAAATCATTTTTGTCACCGGCTATAAGATGGTTACAACGACACATTTGGGTAAACCACCGTCATTCCATGCGTATTTACTACATTATAATTTTAGTAGCTACTGCAATATTTTCAACACTTGCCGGCTGGGGAATTAATATATTGTTAATTCTTTCTCGAAAATTCTAAGGTAAAAAATGTTACTTTCTGCACTTTCACATCCTGTAAGTAATTTAAAAAATTGCGGACCAAAACGAGCCTCTTTATTGAAGAGGCTCGGAGTTTCTACGGTAAAAGACTTACTTTTATTTTTTCCAAGAGCCTACTCCGACCGTACGGCGTTGGTTTCATTGCGTGAAGCTGCACGTAACGGAAGCGGAACTGTCCGAGTAAAAATAATAGACCTTCGATTAATCGGGAACCGTTACAAGAAATTCCTAAAAGTTCTTGTGCAAGATTCGGAAGGTACATTCGGGGCGTTATTGTGTTTTCACCGCAATTTTCTAAAAAACACACTCAAACAAGGACAAAGTTTTTTTATTACCGGAAAATTTACAAAGAATTATAACGAAATTCAGTCTTCATCATTTGAAATAGAAGCGATTGGGGAAAATGAAGAATTTACCGGAAAAATTATGCCGGTTTATCCTTTGACTGAAGGATTAAATCAAAATATCTTACGTCGGCTTTTGCAGGATACGATAAAAGATTATATTCCTCGTCTTGAAGAAGAACTTCCGGATTGGTGCATAAAACATTATCATCTTTACGGCGGTGCAAAAGCCATTCAAGCAATTCATTTTCCCGTGTCTTCCGCCGATTACATGGAAGCACGACGCAGATTAATATTTGAAGAGTTCTTTTTCCAAAAGCTTTTTCTTATCGACAGAAAGAATCAATCTCGACAAACGAAAAGTAAACGAC
>JBGUUT010000089.1:0-27220 GCA_045133795.1 Spirochaetota bacterium | reverse complement strand
CTCCGGTACAGTGACACGTAAAATATTTTGTATTGTAAGCTTTTAAAACTTCTGCCGCTTCCGTAAGTTGCTTTTTATCGTCAGTTTCCGGATTTAAATCTTTAAAATGAAAACCGCCGACTAACACATTTGGCGAAAACCATTGCATAATATTTAAAATTCCTTTATGCGAACAACCGCTGAAAAGAACTTTTTTTCCGTTTTCTTCTACAAGAAAATATTGTTCGTGACGGAAATCTTCCGGTGAAAAAGTGTCATTTTCAAAAATTGTAAGTCCGAACGGATTGGTTTCATACGGGCGTTTTTTTTCGTTACAGGAAAATAATTTAAAACCGCTGTCAATTTCAAAATTATCGTCGGTAAATATCAGGCGACTGTTTGTCTGTATGTCCTTATTTAAGCCGATAAACTTTTTTGTTCCGTTGTAATGAGCTTCAAATGCGTGTCGGTTGATATAAATCGGAGCTTTTTTGTTAAGTTCTAAAAAAGTTTCCATTCCGCCGCCGTGGTCGTAATGTCCGTGAGACAGAACGGCAAAATCGACATCTGCGAGATTGATTCCCAGTTGTCGGGCATTTTTTGCAAATAAATCAGATTGTCCCATGTCGAAAAGAATCTTTTTATTATTAGCTTCGATATACAAGCTCAGTCCGTGTTCCGTTTGAAAGTTTTCATTTTCACAAGTATTTTCAGTCAGAGAAAAAATTTTCATTTAATTTTCCTTGAAATTTGGATTGTAGATTTTTATATCATAATCTTTTGAAAACTGAAAATCGTAACGGAGAATGATTTGTGAAAAATCTACAAGTAAGAATCTTGATGTATATTTTAGGATTATTCATTTTAACAATAGGAATTTCGATATCTGTAAAATCTGATTTGGGAGTTTCGCCGTTGAGTTCGCTTCCGTACACAATGACTTGCGTATGGGGAATAGAAATGGGCAAAGCCACTATAATATTTCATTGTTTACTTGTATTGCTGCAGGCGATACTTTTGGGAAGAAAGTTTAAGCCGATTAATTTATTGCAGGTATTGGCAGGAATAATTTTTGGATATTTTACGACATTCTGTAATTATTTGATTTCGTTTATTCCGTCGCCTAACAATATGATTGACCAGATAATGATGGCTTTGATAAGTACGGTTTTTGTGGCAGTAGGAACTTTTTTTTATCTTCCGACGAATATTATGCCGCTTGCAGGTGAGGGAATTGTAGATACAATTGCTGTAGTGACAAAAACGGAGTTTTCAAATATTAAAATAATGTTCGATTCCTTTCTCGTTCTTGTTTCTGTAATAATTTGTTTTATTGTATTGCATAATTTAGGTAGTGTCGGAATAGGAACGTTGATAGCTGCACTTCTTGTCGGTACGGAAATCGGATATCTAACGAAACTTTTCGGGAAATGGCGAGATAAAATTATTTCAGAGTAAAATGCGGATTTAAATTTCAAAATAGGGGACAGACCTCTATGCCAAAACGGAATTGAGGTCTGTCCCCGCTGTGATTAGTGCGGATACAAAAAAAGCCGACGGTATAAAACCTGTCGGCTAAAATGTTAGAAGCTTCGTTCGGTATTTCCTATCGGAAATACTTCGTTCGTTCCTTACGGAACTCACCGTTACTCAGCTATTGCCGTGCGTACTACACGGAAACCAGTGTAATAAATGGAAAAATAAGGATCTTTCCCTAGCAGGTCATTGTCATTTACTGAACAATTGTCGTTGAACCCCCGTGTACACCAGCTGCCGCCCATAGAATTTGTTATGGAGGACTTATCCCAACACCATTCCTGTACATTACCGCTCATGTCGTATAGTCCCAGACCGTTAGGTTTCTTTCCTTTGACTTCATGAGTTTTTCCGCCGGAATTATCGTGATACCAAGCTACTTCGTCTATTATATCACTGCCGGCATATTTGTATTGATAGCCCAATAGTTCGTTGCCGCCGCGAGCCGTATATACCCATTCATCTAATGTTGGTAATCGATAGCCGTTTACCGTAAAGTCACAAGTCGCAGCATTCCAAGCTTCTAAGTTTACATGAGATTCCGAATCCGGAGTATCTCCCCAATCATCAGGGTTTGTACTGTTGTTTATTTTGTAACAAGGTGTAAGTCCTTCAGCTATACTGCGTTTGTTACAATATACAAGTGCATCAAAACAATTTACATAATACGCCGGATAATTGTCTCCTTTCCCATAATCTTCACTTGGTGATAAATCACTGTAAGTGCAATATTTTTCAAATTCAGCCTGAGTTACTTCGTGGTCACAAACATACAGATGTCGCATTGTTGTTCCGGTAAAATATCCTTCATAAAAGAAAAAACCTTCAGTATAACCTTCTGTTTTCGTTTCTCTACTCTTACTGTCAATTCCTTGAACGAAAACGAAATCGCTCTGCGGATTTTTTACCCACTTGGCTGTATATTTTGCATCAGCCGGAGGGAATGTTGCCGGTAATTCAGAGTCCCAATTGGCAAATATGTAATCTGTTTTTGTTGGAACTGTTACATTTATTGTAGCACCGTATTTACCTGTGATTTCAGTTTTTCCCTCTCCGTTAGCAAGGTCTAATGTCAATGTAATTATGTTTCTGTCATAATAGATTTTTAAAATTGCATCATCTTGGATTTCTATTTGTTCTATTGGTTTTGCCGTAAATCCTTCGTAAGTTCTTGCAGTTTCAGATGTATATTTGACTGCTGTTTCATTAAAAAAATACTCATTTTTCCAGACCGTATCTACCAGTGTATACTCATCATCATTTGCATTTTGTTGATAATGTTCTACTTTGTAGGATACTGAAGAACTACTATCTATATGTCCTATATCTCCAAGTTCGTAGTCTTTTTCGTATTCAGGTTGACAAGCAAGCAACATTGTTAAAAATATAAAAATTATACTTATGGTTTTTATTAAATTTTTAAGTCTCATATTTTTTCTTCCTTGATTTTTTTTGATGTTAAATATTTTTTCTAAAATTAATTAATGGAATTTCTTATTCCGGAATCAATGAAGAGAGCTTATTTTTTTATAAACTATCTTCGTAGTTTTTACTTTTTACCGGACTTATTTCCGCCGTAAAGTGGGTTGTTTGGATTTAATTGATTTGCGTGATTATCCATTGCGGCTTTATACGCAGAATTAAATCCTGATGTTCCCTTGTTTGCATTCTGTTGGTTAGCAGAATTTTCTTGTGGTGTATAATGTGTTTTAGCCATTTTTAACCTCCTTTTATATTTATTTAAAGAGGTTGTAAAAAAAAAAAAAAAACTGTCAGTATTTACTTGATTAAAAATAAGTTTTTATGGTTGTTTACAAAGTCAACTTTCTTTCTCTTTTTTTTACTGTCCGCAGGAATGCGGGCAGTTTTTTATAAAATATTAAAATAGGGACAGACCTCTATGCCAAAACGGAATTGAGGTCTGTCCCCGCTGTGATTAGTGCGGATACACGTGTATAATCAGAAGTTTTTAAATATCTCCCTCACAATTCTCAAAAACTGTTAAAAAGCTCGCCCACATCGAGAGTTCCGATTTTCCCGAATTCTATATATTTCTTTTTGAGTTTATTTTTTGCAAAAGAAAATTCGTCATGAATGGAGCCGTTTCTGATTGCAATGTCTGCTTCTATCAATGCCGAAAGTTCATCCGCTGCTTTTACGAGTTTTCCGTCTCGCGGATTATATTTATTTTCATTGTAAAGTGAATTGATTTCATTTGTAGATGTTGCTTTCATTTGAGCATTATCAAAAATGTAGTCGTTAAATTCTGTTTCGGTATACTGGCGAATTTCTTCTTGCAGGTTTTCCGGTAAAAGCGGATAAACAATGGCTTGCATTTGTTCTCTTTCGCATTCTTTTATCAAATCACCCAGACCTTCAACCGAGTTTTTAACGGGTGAAATAATGTCTCGTGTTAAAACTTCAGGTAAATCGTGAAACAGTCCGGTAAAAGTGTTGTTATAACATCGCTTTTCGCAACCGCCTTGTACCAGTGTGAATAAATACGATGTGAATGCAACAAAAACGGAATGACTTAAAACTGAAGTTTTCGGTGAACGCATAAGGTTTGACCAGCGAATTTGGAAACGAAGCTGACCGCATAAATTAACGAACTTTTTGTATGACGTAAAAAGTGCAACTTCTTGGATTCCTCGCAAATCGTAGCATTTTTCCATTTGCTGTTCGAACCAGCTTTTAATGAAGAAATTATCGTAACCGTCCGGATTGGCTTTTTCCAGTATTTGAAATTCCCACATTGAAGAATAAACGTGTGCAGCATGGATGATTTTTTTACAAACATCAGTTTGAGGTAATGCAAAATATTCTTGATATCTTTTTACAAAATCATCTCCCAGCGGACGTAAAATCGGCTCTAATTGTGCAAATACCCAATTATTAAATTCTTTCATCTTTTGAGTATTTTGACGGACTTTATCAAAAACCGTAGGTTTGATATCTGTGACAATCATTCTCTGTAGATATTCAAAAAGAGAACCTTCGATGATTCTTATCCAGTCAATGGAAGTAACTTTTTCTTCCAGTTTTGCAAATAGATAAGTAATCATAAACTTGTGAGCCTGTTTATCCATTTCTATAAACGGGATAGGACGCAGTTTGTCGTTCCAACGTTGCATATATGCAAGGTCAAAAAGCTTCATGAAGAAATCTTTATCTACAGTCATTTATTTCTCCTGAATGTTTTTATCAGTCATGTTCAACTTATTTTTTATTGAATTGAAAAAAGCTGAAAGATAAACGCAAGCTACAATTACAAGTGCGTTAAAAACACATTCAAGCAATATTGAAAAAATTATTGGAATGAAGAAAAAAGTTCTTATAAGTAAAAGCTCCGAGATAATAAGTGCGATGATTAAAACAGCAGGAAGTAACCAAAGCAATAAAATGTGTTTAATGAATTTGGAAAAGTTCTTGTATTTTTGGAAACAGCAATAAAATTTGCGAATTATTAATACTGACAATAATATTGCGACTAAACAAATGACAACCGTACTGTAAACTCGCGGAAAATGTTCAGACAGATAATAAACCGGTAAAATAAAAGCTACTGACAGCAGAAAGAAAACTCCGACAAATGTGAATATAACAGAAAAGATTGTTTTTATTTTTCTTGAAACTTTTTCCATAATTAAAAAGGCCCTCCGAAATCTAAAATGTTTATAACTGTAAACACTGTGATTGTCAAATTATGAGGTGTTACAGTCTATTTCTAGATTTTTACTTTTGCTTAATGTAAAAAAGAACAATAAAGTTACATAATTTGTTTATAATAGGCAAGTTTATAAAAAAATAAAAAAAGATTTTGGAGGACAGAACGTGTCAAGCGATTTTATTGCGAAGATTATCGCATTCGTTTTATATCTTGGCTTCATGGTTTTTTTAGGCTTAAGATATGCAAAGAAAAACAATTCTTCATCTGATTTCTTCTTAGGCGGAAGAAAAATCGGACCGTGGATGACGGCTTTAAGTGCCGAAGCTTCCGATATGTCGGGCTGGCTTTTAATGGGATTGCCCGGACTTGCTTATTTAGGCGGAATGAAAGAGGCAACATGGACTGCAATCGGTTTGATTGCGGGAACATATTTAAACTGGTTGATTGTAGCTAAACCGTTGCGTAAATGTACCGTAGCTTTCGGTGATTCAATTACGATTCCTGAATTCTTAACAAACAGATTCAAAGACAAATCACGCATTTTATCTGCAATTTCCGTAATATTAATAGTTTTCTTTTTTACTATTTATACTGCATCCGGTTTTGTTGCCTGTGCAAAATTATTTAATTCTGTATTCGGTCTTGATTATCATGTAGGATTGATTATAGGGCTTGTGGTAATTTTGGCGTATACAATTCTCGGTGGTTATCTTGCTGTTTGTGCAACAGATTTTATTCAAGGTTCATTAATGTTTGTCGCATTGATTATTACCGGAGTCATTATGCTCATAACTCTCGGCGGTCCGACTGAAGCATTTGCAAAAGTTTCAGACTTCGGTGCTCGTGCAATGAGCGGAGAATTCGGTGATGCAATGAAAGAAAAATTCTTGGCAAATCAAAATTACGGCGTAATGTCTATAATCTCGGCACTTGTTTGGGGATTGGGATATTTCGGAATGCCGCATATTCTTGTTCGTTTTATGGGAATTCGTTCTACAAAAGATATTAAACTTTCAAGAAGAATTGCAACTGTGTGGGTTGTAATTGCATTTGTTGCCACTCTTATTGTTGGTTCACTTGGAACTATTTATTTAGAAAAAATATTAGTTCCGTCAGCAGCAGAAACGGTTTTCAGTGTATCATTGCAAAAAATGTTTCCGGCATTTATAGCAGGAATCTTCCTTTGTGCCATATTAGCTGCTGCAATGAGTACGGCAGATTCACAACTTTTGGTTGCCTCTTCAGCGTTTAGTCAAGATGTATTTAAAGGGTTAATAAAAAAAGATGCTTCAGAAAAAACAGTATTAAATGTAAGTCGTATAACAGTTTTGGTTATTGCGGCAATTGCATTTGTTCTTTCTGTTAATCCTCAAAGTTCAATTTTCTCTCTTGTAAGTTATGCATGGGCAGGTTTCGGTGCTACATTCGGTCCGATTATACTTCTTGCATTATTTTGGAGAGGAACTACTCGTAACGGTGCAATTGCAGGTTTGATAAGCGGCGGAATTACCGTAGTTACTTGGCATAATTTGAAAGGTGGAATTTTTGATGTTTATGAAATTTTGCCGGGCTTTATAGTTTGTCTGGTTTTCACTGTAGTCTTTAGTTTATTGCAAAAAAATAAAGACCCTGAAATGTTGGCAGAATTTGATGCTTACAAAAAAATGTCAGATACTGATTGTTAATTTTTTTGATATACAAAGGCCATTCAAATTGAAGTGAATTTCAATTTTGGATGGCTTTTTTTATGTCATAAAAGTTGGGGAAATAAAAAAAGCTACTCACAAAGAAATGTACATCAAAACAAGACAATATAATATGTGCATTTCTTTTTTTGACAATGAGTAGCTAAAGGAATGGGAGGGAGGATAAGTCTAAAAATCCGCTACATCATCCTTGTTGTAACAAATGATTTTTAGATTAATTACCACAGTCATCGGATTTATCAGAACGAAATACATCGGCAATTGATTTACCGAGTTCCTTACAATTTCCTGCCAAATCTTTTCCTGTTTTGCATATATTGTCTTTTACAATTTTTAGTTTTGGATTTTTTTCTGCATAGTCAGCTAGAGCTTTTCCGCCTATAATTAATCCGGCAGCTAAGAAAACATCTTTAACAAATCGTTTTATCATGAAATATCTCCTAATGTTTAAATTGTCAGAATGATAACATTTATTAATGAACTTGTTAGTACAATGTTGTTAAAATCTTTCATGTTCGTTTTTTACGATAATTTAAGTTATATCACAGCCTGTGTGACAAGAAATGTCACTGCAGAAATATTTTTTTAAACAGTGAACAAGCGGATTTCTTGTTGCTCTTTATTTTCCTTACATTATCATTTACTTAAAACCCTATACGAACAAACTCAAAACCGGCTTTATTTTTCTTGCATTATCAAATTTACTTAAAACCTTGTGCATGTCATTTGTGGTGATTTCTAAGCATTTTTCTTTTAAACTTTCCGGGACTCCGTAAAAAGCTTCAGCCATTCCGGTGGCAATACAAGTTAAAGTATCGCAGTCACCGCCTAAAGAAACTGCCGTACGAATTACGTCTTCAAAGTCATTTCCTTCAAGAAATGCCGTAATAGCTTCCGGTACTGTTTTTTGACAACTTTCTTGGTGAAAATAAGTTGGTCGAATCTCGTCGCAAGTTCTTGAGAGGTCGTAGTTAAATTCATTTTCAACAAATTCTTTTATTTGTTCTTTGCTATATCCATTTCTTGAAAGCCAAATTACGGATGCTATTGCGTCTGCTCCCTTAATTCCTTCAGGATGATTATGAGTAACTTCAGCACTCCAACGAGCAACTTGGCGAGTTCGTTCGAGTGTATCAAATAACCAACCGATTGATGAAACTCTCATTGCAGAACCGTTTCCCCAACTGTTGTATGGTTTAGTATCTTCTCGTGCTAACCATAAATAAAATTTTTGTCCGTATCCAGCACGTGGATATTTGTGTCCCCAATGATGCATACTTTTTATCATTGAAATTTTCATTGTCTCTTCGTCAGCATCAATTCCCGCTTTCAAAATTCCATCACAAATTGCAATTGTCATGATTGAATCATCTGTAAATCGAGGTTTTTTTGTAAAAAGTGGAAAATCCTTTGTTTTTATATTATAAGGTCCAAATTCATAAGGTTGTCCGATAATATCACCTAAAATTGCTCCGTACATACTTTTTATTCTCCGGTAAGTTGTTTAAAAAAGATATTACAGTATAGCAAGAGATATTTAATGTGGGAAAAATATTTATTAAAAAATATAATTGTTTATTAACGTCCTTTTTAATACAAAAAAGGAGCTTCAATTATCTTTTTGCTACCACATTTTGGGCATGTTTCTTTTAATTTTTTGCCCCAATTCGGTTTGGTTCCGTGAAAGTGGTGGTTACATTCTGTGCAAAGTAGGGTGATTGTTTCGCCCGGCCATGGCATACGCTTCATGTGCATAAAATCAACTCCTCAGTTGTACATTCTTTCTAATTCGTTAGCTATATCCCAGCCGGCTTTTTCAAGCATTGCAACGCTGATAGAAGTGGAAACGACAATTCCTAAGATAGGAACAAGCTTTGATGCTTCTTTTGAGATAGATTTAATCGGAGATTTTAATATCGCTTTTTTCAAAGCTTTTTTTGCTATTTCTTCGGCTATATTTTTTGTAATTATTTTTGCTTTAGGCTGCTGCATAAGTTTTTTTACTAGATGACCTGCGACTTTTGGTCCTACTCTTTGTGCTGTCATTTTTGCAGTGGTAGCAACATCGGCTTCAAATATTTTAGCTAGAGCCAGTGTCATAGTTGTCATGGTAACAATGTCGGTGGCGATTCCTACGCCCGGAATCGGAACGGCATTACCGGCAGCAGCTGCAGCGGCATGAGAATGAATAATAGCGTGACATTTTCTTTTTTGTTCGTCGGTCATTTTTGTTTTCTTTAGTTAAGTAAATATTTTAAGAAAAAAACTGTCTGAAATGATTTATCTCAAAACAGACAGTTTGAAGTTAGTTAATAGCCATAATAGCCATCATTTGCTCTATCTAATATTCTTTTTTTAAAATCCTCAATACGTTGAACTCCAACTTTTTCTACAAAATAGCTTTGTTTTAGAAGATTTTTAATTCCCATTTCTAATTCTCTTTTATTCTTTCTATATAGTTCCAGCAAATTATTTGGTGAAGTTTTATTGTAATAAAATATTGCAAAAAAACAAATAGCTTTCGTTGTTGCATTCTCAGAATTTATGGCAAAATATTCTAACGTTTTGTAATCTCTGTTTCTGCACTCATTTAATTGAGTGTAGAATGTCTGTCCCACAACATTGCTTAATCCTTTACTTAATGATGCAAAAAATCCCATGTAATCTCCTTAATATAAATTATATAAATACATATACCATTTATTTCTATAGATTGCAATTTATATCACCAAAGAAATATAAGATGAAGAGACTTAAAAAATAACAATAAGAAATATTGTTATTAGAAAAATAATAGAGATAGTAACAATGAATGATTTTATAAACTTAAGGATTCTATATCCTTTTTCTAGTTGCATTTTTCCGTTGTACAAACGCTGTTTTGCAAATGTTTTAGCAAGCCAGTTGTTTTTGTATTTGTCATATTCTTTTTGTCCTGCAGAAACTTTCTCATTAACTATGTGTTTTATGACAAATGAACTTATTAATAATAATATTAATAAGATGGAAAATGTGATAATGATAAATCTCATATAAGCTCCTATGATATAGAAAAATGTGCTTTTCTTTGTAATTTATTTAATTTAATGCAAAAATTTTAATTCTAAAAATCTTCTTCTGTGATAAGAAGTAATTGCTCTTTTGATACATTGACAATATTTACAACTCGTTTTGCATGATTCATTGTTAAATTATCAAAAAGATTTCTTACAAAGCGTCCATTAGAAAAGTTTTCTTCATTTTTTGAAACTTCTTTTTGAAAATATTCTTTAACAATTTTTTGAACTGTTTCATCAAGAGTAAATGTGCCAATTTCGGCGGAAATTAAAAGTTCTACTGTGTATTTTGACGGGCAGAAAGCCACACGCCAATTTCTTTGTCAAAATATTTGTCTGGATTAAAATCTTCGGGAATATCAAATTCTTCTTTTGTTTCATTTACGTTTTGCATTCGACTAAAATTGAAAACTCGAACTTCTTCTTTATCGTGACAAAATCCCATAATATACCAGTTGCCTTTTTGACAAACTGCATGTAAAGGATTTATGCAACGTGTCATCCATGTTATTTTCTGTAATGGGCGATAGTCAAATTCCAAAACATGACGATTTTTTAATGCAGAAAAGATTGTTTCAAAATTTTCTGCATTAATTTGTCCCATTTGGTCTGGAATGAAAGTTGTTTGACTTTGCAAAAAAGAAGAATCAATAGTAATTTTGTTAGGTAAACTCATTTCGATTTTTTTGAAAACCGAACGTAAATCATTTTCTAAGGGTGTGTTTCTGTATTGTTCCAAAAGCAGATCAAAAAGTGCAACTGAAAACAACTCACCCTCGCTTAAAGGCACACTTTTTATATAGAAATTGTCTTCTGTGTAATAATATCCATTTTTATATGCATCAAATTCGATTGGAGCATTGTACATATCACGCATATATTCTATATCACGCTGAATTGTTCTACTTGATACTTCTATTTTTTTTGAAAGGGGTGTTGCATTAGGAAATTTACCGCTTTTAATTTCTTCATCAATCTGAAGCAAATGATGACGCTGAACTTTATTATTTCCCTTGTCCGACATATTTATTATCTTTTTTTACAATTTAACACAGAACTACAGAGTTGCTTAATTATTTCTATGGATAGAATTTTGTATTTCTTATAACTCAAGTATTTTATCATCCTTGCCACGACAAAAAGTGTCGGTGTAGTCAATAATTGTTTTTATTAAGAAGTTCTATAATTAAATATTTCCTTGAATATAGGTTGACAAAGGAGGTTACAAATACCCCCTAAACTTATCTTTGTTTAGGGTTTTAAACATTGTAGAATCTAAATAAAAAAAAATTGACAAGTTTGTATTTTTAATTTTTTAAAAAAAACTTGTCAATTAATTTATACTTTTACTGTGAAATAATTCTGTAGCAAATCAAACAATAATTTTTTATGTTTTATTTCCACATTCAGGACAAAACTTATGATTTTTATCTAATTTGCACCCACATTTTGGACACAATTTTTCTAACCATCCTTTCTCTTCCAAGATATTGCCAGCAAGTACTATTTGTTTATTCATATCTTCATAATTAATTTGATCTACTTCATTATCATTGTTTCTAATAACAACTTGAATTTTACACATTTGATAAAGTAAGTTTACAAGCAAAACGGTGTTTTCTGTCAGAATTTTTTCCTCGTCGGAGAAGTTATTCCAATCTGTTTTGTTCAATAGATTTATAATCGTTGATAATCCATTCAAATGCTTTTCATAGATTTTATTAACACTCTCAAGTGTTCCACAGTATTGGATAGAAGCAAGTTTTAATGCACTCAAATACTCACAAATTTTATTAATTTGTCTTTCTGCTTTTTCCATTTGTTTCCAAGCTTCATCAGCTTTTTTAGAAATTTTACTACCTGTGATATTAAATATTATTCCTCCAACAAGAAGTCCAAAACCAAGTGTTGCACCTCCTAAAATTGTTGAACCTAATGCCATTCCACCGCCACCTGCTGCGATTGTACCTCCTCCTAAAGCAGCTAAAGTTGCATTTGTTGCAGCAGCACCACTTAAAGAGGCGATTGCTGTACCTGTAGAAGCAGTTCCTAATGCCATTATAGCTGATGTTGTTGCACCAGCAGCAGCAAACCCACCAGCAGTTCCCAATGCAGCACCACCAAGTCCACCAAGAAGAACACCTGCACCTACAGAAGCTTTTTTTAATTCTTCTGCTTCATATTTTGGAAGAGTAATATTATCTTTTACATAATTGTCAAAATTAGGTTTGTTGTGAATCTTTTCAAATGTTTCTGTAAATTGTTCGAAACTATGTAGAATTTTAAGTTCCAATTCTCCTAATTTATCCATCGAGTTAGCTGAATCTTTACTAGCTATTTCAAATGTTTCAATATTTTTCTCATGACGTCTTTCTGCACTTTTCATTGTATCATTAGCGTCTTTCATTTTTTTACCGCCGTTCACACCAGCAGTAACTCCCCCAGCAGCAGCAGCAGCTGCTGCTGTACTTAGTATAATAGGTATTAATGGTAATGGCATTTATAAAACCTCCTTATGCCTTTTTTTCTTGTAAAATTTTACAAGACATATAATTGAGATGAAGATATTCTTCATAACTTACCACGTCTTTAAAAAGTTCATAACATTCATCAACACGACAAAGTTTAGGTCTTTTTTTATATATTGTACAAATATTTTTGTCTAAAAAATTACAAATCCCGTTTCCATTATGCAGATTTTTAAATTCTGGTATATTGGGCAAATTTCTACAACATTCTCCACATTCTGTACATTTAAACATCACTTAAACCTTAACGTATTTTCCTTAGATTTATTCTTCATAAAAGAATCAAAAGAACTCTCATAAGGATTCTCTATTCCAAGCAAATCCAAATTTTTGTGTAAAATTGAATTTAGTTCCTTTTCTGTTTTTGAGTTTCTAATTTCCAAATAAAATTTATTATACTGTTCAGTTTCTGTTTTATAGCGTTCTAAATCAATTTTTTCTAATTCAGAATAATATCTTTCTAATTCTTCATTTATACACTTCCATGATTCAATGTATGCTTCAAAATCCGCTGCTAGTCCAAGTTGAATACAAATTTCTTTGATTACCAAATAAAACAACCTGTACCAAGCAATCAAGTTTAATCTTAAACAAAAATTTAGAGCATTCCCATTGGATTTTATTCCAGCATCAATGGAGTCTATAACACATAGAGTTCCATGTCCTATTAATAACATAAAACGCAAATCTTGATGCTTATAACTTGGAAAGCATTCTCTTATTGTTTTTTTATTGCAATATATTTCTTTTATATACCATGTTAATTTGATAATTAATTCAGTTATAAATACAGGTATACTCATAGTAATACCATGTCTAAAATCATAACCTTCTTGAAAAACCCTAGTTGCTAGAGTTGCAAGATTTTGTCTATCTTTTCCAATTTCAAAACTACCAAAATTACATAATCCAAAGAGTTCAAAAAAAGGAATAACAATTCCAGTTCCTCTGTTCTGACTACCAGAACTTCCAGCAAGATCTGACATTAAATGTCCAAGCCAATTTGAAAAGCCACAAAAGATTTTTGCAGGTAAATTTCCTCCCTCTAATTCGAACGTTTCAGTTTTTATTGTAATTAATTGACCATTCGATATAAAAGATGATGTTGATGTGAATTGATTCAAAATAGAAAAGAACAAACCTACAATGCTTGGAGAATGAGCTAAAGATTTCATATGATGATTCTTTGTTCCCATTTTAAATAGATTATTTACATCAGTTGAACTTCTTTGATCATAATTTATTTTGAATTTTTTCTCTAAAAAACCAATAGCACTTGCAACAGATTTTTCTTTACTTTCTCTAGGACTCCACCCTTGATATTTAGCAAATTTCATTACAACATTTTCAACTTGTTTATCTGTCCAATTTCCTAATAAACTTTGATTTGGAGTACCAACTAAGAAAATATCAATAAGTCCGCCTATTGCACCTGCCCCTAATGCTAAAAGAATATCATATCTATCACAGTGGTTTTTCTTGTTTAATAAAATAGACTTATTTTCCTCAGTTTTTTCAATTTTTTTCATAATGTGCTCCTTTTTTAGCAACAACAAAGATTGTATAACATTTCCCAAGATTGTCAGGATTTCCGATTTTATCTTTTTCTTCTTCTAAAAAAGATAAATCAGATAATTCCGTATCTAATTGTTCTTCTAATTTTTTTTCAAGTTCATCAAAACTAACGAACTCATTATTTGATTCTATATCTTCTAATTTTGCATTTTTTAAATCATTTTCGTTTGCCATTTTTTATTCTCCTTTTTTATTTTTAATTAAGTTTTTTATATCTGCGTCATTGATTACAAAATTACCTTTGAAGCTAAGGTCACGCCAGCCGTAATGGCTTTCGATTTTCAGTTCACTGAATGTTACCGAAATGTTCGAATCAAATCCTATTTCCTGTTGAATTGCCTCCGTAATTTTTTCGCCCAGTTTAGTTCTGACCAGTTTTGAGTTTAAAATCATCGAACCGCCGGACAAAAGTAATGTCAAAAACTTTTCAAAAAACCAATCTCCGATTTTTCCCATTTATTCCTCCTTATTTATGCCCCGATTTTAATAAATTGGTATGACAAGAAATGTCACTGCATGAAAATTATTCATAAAATTTGGCGACTTCTTTGATTTCATTTTTTATTTGTTCAATCAATTCCGGCGGGTTTAGAACTTTTGCCGTTTTACCTTGTCCTAGTACCCAGCGTTTGACTTCTTGAAGTTGCGTTGTTTCAAAACTTACCCAGACACTTCCGTCTTCACGTTGCTCGATTTTTTGATTTGCATTCCAATTGTGTTCAAGGGCAAAAGTTCCGATTTCAGGTGATATTAAAAGTTCGACCGTAAGTTTTTTACGAGTTGTAAGCCAAACGCCGATTTCTTTATCAAAATATTTATCTGCACTGAAACCATCCGGGATTTCAAAATTTTCTTTTGTTTCTATTGTATTTTTCATTCTGCTGAAATTGAAAATACGGATGTCTTGTTTTGTATGGCACCAACCTATGATGTACCAGTTGCCTTTTTGACATACGGCATGAAGTGGATTTAATCGTCGAGTCATCCATGTTGTTTTTTGCAACGGTCGATACTCATATTCTAATATGTGACGATTTTTTAATGCCGAAAAAATAGTTTCAAAGTTTTTTGGATCGATTATTCCCATTTGGTCAGGAATAAAAGTTGTTTGATTCCCGAAAAATGTAGAATCTACCGTTATATTTTCAGGTAAGTTGTTGATGATTTTTGAAAAGATATTTTTGAGATTATTTTCCAACGGTGTGTTTTTGTATTGTTCCAAAAGTTGGTCG
Organism: Spirochaetota bacterium; assembly: GCA_045133795.1. Classification (GTDB taxonomy): domain Bacteria; phylum Spirochaetota; class GWE2-31-10; order GWE2-31-10; family GWE2-31-10; genus RGIG8597. Next base: position 11,938 of record JBGUUT010000089.1, on the reverse strand, counting down.
AAAAGTGCCAGCGAGAAAAGTTCGCCTTCCGTCAGGGCAAAAACTTTAATAAAAGTATTGGCTTCTGTATAGTAAAAACCATTTTTACGGTAATCGAATTCTATAGGTAAAAGATATTCTAATCTCATAAAATCAATATCTCGCTGAATTGTTCTGGTAGACACTTCGAAATATTCAGCCAGTGTTTTTTTGTTTGGATATTTTCCGTTTCTGATTTCATTATCAATGTAAATTAAACGACGATTTTGAACTTTATTAAGTTTAATGTTATGTGAACTTTTTTCATTCATGATAAAACCTCTTATTAAAATATGCTTATAGCATATATTTCTAAAGATGTTAATTGTTGTTATCTTTAGTTGTTTGTTGTTATCCTTGCTACATTTTATATTATAGAAATGGATATAAACTTAAATGACGATATTACCAAACAAGAATTAGATGTAGCTTCAAGGATTCAGCAAGAGCGAATTTTACGAAAAATGAGCCAAATGGATTTGGCACTTGAAGCCGGAATCTCTCAAGGATACCTTGCAATGGTAGAATCACATCAAAAAATTCCCACAATTACTACAATTTTCAAAATAGCAAAAGCTTTAAATATTGCTCCGGCATCTTTATTTCAAATGCCGGATGTAGACAGAGATCAAATAAAATTGGAAATAATTAATTTGATTCAGAGTAAGCTTTAGAAATATTAAGAAAATTATTTCTCAAATATTGATGAGAGAAATTGATTTAATTCCGAGTAGATTTGGATTTTACCTTCGTCTGAAATCGCAAAGAAGCAGTCATTTCCGATATAATTTGTAATATCTTTATTGAGATTTTGATTTACTTCATTAGCTGTAATTTCCGGATTATCATCGTAATAAAATTGTTTTTCCAAAAAATGAACTTTGCATGAAAGTTCTTTAGAAAGTTTGTCGGCAAAAGTTAGAAGTTGTTTTTGTTTATTTTTTCCACATGAAGCTTCCGGTAAAATACATAGTATTTGCAGATTGAAGCTTTCATTACTAAATTGAAAAATTGTATTGATTTGACTTTTTACGGAAAACAGTGTTTTTTCTAAATTGTCAAAAGTATCATTGTGAATACCGGTTAAGACAAGATGAACTTTTTCTGATTTTTCTTTGTGCATTTTTAATAAGGAACAAGCGATTCCGGCGACAATGGGAATAACGGTACCGGAAATGGGGAATGTACCGAACATAGTTCTCGATAAGTTTGTGAAAATAGGATTAAAAATCATTGTTTCCTCCTGAATACAGTCATTGCAATAATAGCATACAAAAGTGACAAGAAATGTCCGACCTATAATTTTTCCAGATAATGATAAACTTTTTCAGTCCATTCCCAAATATCACGACAGTCATTTTTTATAATGTGTACTTTATTTTCTAAATCTTTGGGAATGTAAGGCAAAATTGAGTTTTTTTCTCTTTCCGGAATTATAACGGCAAAAATATAATCTGCCAAAATCAGCTCGTCTTTTATCTTTAAAGGAAGAACTCCGTCAAATGTAGCTTTGGGATGTTTGATAATTTTGTCGTATTTAAAATAAAATCGAACTCCCGGTGTAAAATCAATGCTTAAATCTTTTTCATCAGGGAAACGGTTGAATTTGCGTTCCATAACCAAACGGTCGCCGGCTTGGCAGTTTCCCCACGAAAACATTATATAATCAAAATAATCCTGCGGGTCGTTGGCTGCATTTCTGGCTTCGTCTTCCAAGATATAAGCCGGAAGTTTCCTTGCATTTACGGCAGAAAGTAATTTCCCGCATGAAAATATTTTTATTGCATTTTCAACGGAAGCCGTGTGTAAAACAAACTTTGTCATGCAACCTTTCAGTGTAGGGCAAGCTGTACATTCCGTAATTTTTTTCGGCGGATAAATGTTTTGATAATAAGATTTGTTACTGACAGCATTTTCTATAACTTGCAAAATTTGCGGATTATCACATTGGATTTCATCTGTCTCGATAGGGCGACCGTTAGATTTTTCGTAATCCATAAAGTCCAGAATTGTACGGATTTCCCAATCTGTGATGTTCGGGAAGTCGGACAGTTTTTTATAAAATACTCCGTTCCAAACTTCTGTTATTTCAAAGTTTCCGATTTTGATTTGCATTTTGTCATATCTCATATTTTATTCCCTCACTGCGTTTATCCCACGACGGATAGATTTCGGTTTGCCACTTGTATTGCTCACATCTTGCTTTTTCAACAAAACCGATTTTTTTATAAAAAAACTGGTCGCCGCCGGTCATTCCTTTGCATTGAGGAAATAATTTTTTTACTCGATTTGCTGCTTCGTACAAAATCGCCGTAGCCAAGCCTTTGCGGCGTTCCCACCAAGCGACTCCCAGAGGTTCTAGTTCGCAATACGGCATTTTTTCATTATGCCAAATATTTGCAAAAGCTACCGGGCGTTTCTGAGAATCTAAAATATAAAGTGAAAGTTTCGGATTGTAATGTGGAGCATTACATAAATCGGTAAATGCTTTTTCACCGTTTTTAACACTTTTTATACTGTAGTTGAAAGCTGCCATGTGAACATTTGCGGCATAAAACGCCGGGACTTCATCGCCGGTAACAAAAACGTAGCCATCGGGTAATTTCACTTGAAAATCTTTATCACTAAACGGTAAAATCAATAATTTATCGTCCCAATTATTATTTATAAAGCCTGATTTTTCGGCAATGTGTTTTAATGTTTCGTTCCATTGCGGAATGTGTAATGTGACACTTCTTGTGATACCGTCATCAGAAACGGTAGACATTGTTGTTTTGGCAAAGAAAATCATTTCTTCGATAAGCTCTTTATCTTCACTGCGAGACTGACAGTCAAAAAGAAAAAATGCGTCACCTTCGTCATTTGCTTCGTTTATTGCACAGCCGACAAGCTTTTTCCCATCAAACCAAAGTCCGCAAGTACGATTCCAAACATTGTGCATATCTATAAAATACGGATGAAGAAACGTTGAAAATTCAAATCGACTCAGCCCGAAAATAGGATATTCCCATGAGTATGAATCAAGAATCATTTGTTCGATTTGATTAAAATAATCATTTGTATAAAAAGCGAATCGGTAAGCCATTATATCCACCATTGCGGAGTTAATTCTCCAAGTTTCATTATTTTATTTGCGTTGTAATCTAACATTATTTCAATGTCTTTATATTTTTCCGGCATTAACTGAACCATTAATTCACGACAAGCCCCGCAGGGAGCACCGCCTTCTATCAATCTGTCATCTTCTTGTATTAATGCGATTACTTTTTTTATTTCATGTTCACCGTTTGTAATCATATTAAAGATTGCATTTCGTTCGGCACAGATTCCCAATGTGGAACAAGTATCGATACAAACGCCCGTGTAGATTTTTCCCGAACCGGATAAAATAGCAGCAGATACGCTTCCTACTAAAACATATTTTGAAATTTGTCGTTCCTTCAAAACTTTTTTTGCTTCCTCATACATTTTTTTCCAAATCTCTTCCATTTTATTTCCTACCTTATTGTCGATTTTTTTTGCCTAAAGACATTCAGGCTCCCAACTTTTCATTCGGACGCAGGCAAAAACTAAGCTCTTATATATCACAAATATTATTTTTATTCTAAATGCTTATGTCTCTATGTTAAAATTGAATACTGATCTGGGCAGCGAAGAATATTTAAGCTGTGATAAATAAAAAATTGTTGTATTGTCAGTAAAACAGTAAATCACCGTAAAGGTAAAATATTTAGTCAAAAGATATGCGGGAAGAAATAATGAATAAGTCGCAGGCAAAATTTTATAATACGTCGCTGAAAATGAACGAAGCTTTATTAGAATTGTTGAAAAGCAAAAATCTCAGCAGTATCTCGGTTGCTGAAATTTGCAGGAAAGCTAAAGTGAATCGTTCGACTTTCTATACTCATTACAATAATGTTTATGAATTATTGCATGAGACTCGTGATAATTTTATGAAATCTTTTTTAGAAAGCTATTCAATCAAAATTGAAGAATTAGAAAAAAATGAAATGAACGAATCAATGTTTATTTCACCGCAATATTTGATTCCGTATTTGGAATTTGTTTTGAAGAATAAAAGTTTTTTCAAAGTATTCGTTGATAATATTGGTATTTTTAATGTAGGAGATTTTTATAATTCTCTTTTTGAAAAATTGTGGATACCGGCGTGCAAAAAGTACGGTGTGACAGATAAGAAAATTATAAGTTATATGGCAAAATTTTATCTAAGCGGAATGATGGCAATTATACTGGATTGGATAAATAATGATTGTAAGGATGATATTGATTTTATTTGTAATACGATAATTTTATGTGTCAGACCGGATTGGAAAAATTCGATTGAAAGTTAAAAAAAAATGGAACTGCCAGACAAATAAAAGTTATGATGGTATTCTGAACTTTTGTCGGAATCAGTGTGCTGACGGCAAGATTTTTCGAGCAGTCCCATTTTTATTTTCAGTTAATAATTTTGTCGCTCAGTTCTATAATTTTTGCTGCATATTTTTTCTTGCGAGATGACAATGTCTTTTTATAAATAGGGTAATTAACAGCAACTACGGCAATTCCTATTACTCCGGTGATTATGCCGAGTGACATAAAACGGTCGGAAAATTCTGTTACAAGACTCATTCCCGTTCCGAGAATCAAAGTTCCTACGGTTCCCAGTGTATATGCAAAAATATTTACCGGTAATTTTATTTTTTTATCCAATGCGGAAAGTTCATTAAGTTCTGTATATTCTTTTTCGGTGTATTGCGAACGGATTTTTTGAGCGATAAAAATCTGGTCATCTTTATTCATTGATTTCTCCTTTTTTAGCATTGTTAATTCGTTCTTGTGCGGCGGCAATTCTGTCGTTTGCTTCGGCAATCATTTCATCATGCTTTTTTTGTTGTGATATTTTGAAAAACTGTGGATTACTCATAGCTTTTGCTTCTTCCCAATTTGCTTTTGCTTCAGCTTTTGCGGCTTGGAAATTGGCTTTGTTTACTTCATGTTGAGCTTTTGCACTTTCTTTCATGTCGTTGAATGCGTTTTTAAAAAAGTTTTTGATAATTCCCATTGTTTGCTCTCTTTTGCTTAGTTTATTTTTTTCTAGAATCCGACACGTATCGGAAAAAAATATAAAAGTTCGGAAAATAAAACACAACAACACAAAAATTGAAAAGTGTCGTTTTAAACAGGAAAAATTAAGATATTTAAAATATTGCATGACATGAAAATGAATAAATATTATAGTTTGCTGTCAAATTTATAAAAAATAGGAGTTTATAATGGCAAGCAAATACAGCGGAACAAAAACAGAAAAAAACTTGTGGGAGGCATTCGCCGGCGAGTCAATGGCAAGAAATAAATATACTTATTTTGCCGGAGTTGCTAAAAAAGCTGGTTATGAGCAAATAGCAGCTTTATTTTTACAAACAGCAGAAAATGAAAAAGAACACGCTAAATTATGGTTTAAAGCGTTAGGCGAATTAGGCGATACGCCTGCGAACTTGCTTCATGCTGCTGAGGGCGAAAATGCCGAATGGACTGACATGTATGAAAGAATGGCTAAAGATGCTGAAGAAGAAGGTTTCCCGGAACTTGCGGCACAATTCAGAGGCGTTGCGGCTATCGAAAAAATGCATGAGGAAAGATACAGAGCATTGCTTAAAAATGTAGAAGCAATGGAAGTGTTCAAAAAAAGCGGCGTGACAATGTGGGAATGTCGAAATTGCGGTCATGTAGTCGTAGGACTGGAAGCTCCGCAAGTTTGCCCGGTATGTAAACATCCGCAAGCATATTTTGAAGTAAGAAAAGAAAACTATTAATAATAAAGAAGGCTTTCGGTGATTACCGAGAGCTTTTTTTGTGTCATCGGTGACAGACCTGTATGTTATTTGGAATATAGGTCTGTCCCTTTTGTATTGCTAAATTGTCAGTTTTTCTATTTTTTCTAAGCTAAGCCCGGTGAATAAGGCTATTTTTGAATTCTCTATACCTTTTGCTTTCATTCGTCTCGCTATTTCAATTGTGGAAATATTTTCTAGAGGTACTCTTTTTGGGGGGAGGATTTTTTATATTGTAAAATATTAGAAAAAATGCTTTATATTGAATATAAAGGTTGAAATTTAGGAGAGAAAATGAGCAATACAAAAGAGTTCTCACATTTTAATGTAGAACAAGAATTTTTTATAATTGATTCTGATAATTTGCGTGATGTAAAAACAAAATTATATGGATATTCCGTGCAAGATACAGGAATTTATGAAGATGAGAATTTAACGGAAGTTGCTACAAGAAACTTGAATGGTTTAGGTGCATATGTATACATTTGTACACAAGGGGGGGGGGTAACTATACAGCAAGATTTTAATGGTAGCTATGGAATATATTTGTTTAGAAAAGATAATTATTTTGCATTAAGTAATTCATTTTTTAGATTACTTGAGTATATAAAGACAAAATATCCTCTTTCCTTAAATCGTGATTATGCAAATTATATTTTGGTTAATGGTTTGGCAAGTCACGCATATTCAGAAACTCCAATACAGGAAATTAGTCTTGTACCGAAAAATGCAGTTATTAAAATTGATATTGAAAAACGAGTACTTGATTTTGATTATATTGATTACAAAGAAAATTCTATTGAGCTAGATTCAGAAGAAGGCTTGTTAGCTTTGGATAATTGGTTCAAACGTCAAACAACCATAATAAGAAACATTGCTGAAAAGACAAATCAAATAACAGTAGATTTATCAGGCGGATTTGACAGTAGATTGACATTTTTATTAGTGCTAATGTCGGGGATTGACTTAAATAAAATAAAGATAAACTCGGCAAATGATAAGTTGCATACTCATGCTGAAGATTATGAAATTGCATCATCTATTGCGAATGATTATGGTTTTAATTTAAATAATAGCGAGAATTGGTCAAATCAAGCTATTCCATATTGTCTTAATGATATAGTAAATATTGCTTTTTATACAAAAATGACTTTTCATAAGGAGATGTATTTTAAATATCACAAATATGCAATGAAAAAATATCGAATTCCTGGGGCTGGAGGCGAGTCTATACGTTCATATTGGAATGAACTTGCACAAGAACACTTGAAGAAGGAAGCTAACGCTGCGGGTGTATATTCAAAAAATATTGCAGATGAAATGTCGGTGTCAATTACTCGCATAATATCGAATGCATATAAGGCAATCCAGGAAAAATATAAAATTAAAGATGATAATTCAATTGACTATCCTTGGAACTTGTATCGGGAGACTCGTTGCAGAAGTCACTTTGGAAAGGCTGCTGTGGAAAATTTTTTTGCTAATGTATATGATTTAAGCCCGTTGTTAGATCCAGATTTATGGAAAATAAAATTACATAGTGCTGAGTGTTTAGATAGGAATTTATTGATTGCACTTATATTTGTTAGGTACAGTCCGAAATTACTTACTTTCAAATTTGACGGAGGTAGAGCAATTGCTGAAGAAACGATAGAGTATGCAAAGAAAATTAATGAGAAATACCCTCTGGATAATAATATTTTTAATAAGACATTAAGCGATAATTTTACTATTAGCGTAAGTGATTACAAAGTAATCGATACTATTGATAATGGAAAAAATGGAACTCCTATTCAGTGGGAGAGTCCGGAAAAATATTTAAAAAAAGTTTTTGATTCAAATTCATTTCGTGGATTATTCAGAACTTATTTTGATGATGAAATATATAGATTTGCTGATCGATATTTTTTTAACGGAAATTATTTCTCTATGCGTCATTGTTATTCAATTATTGGACTTACAAAAGTGATAGAAGATATTATGGTAAGTAATGGTATAGCAAACTCTATGACAAGAAGTTTAGATTCTTTTATAGAGAATGATTATGAATCTACGGAATTAAATATTGATGAACTAAAAAATTATATAACAGCAAGACTGGATATTAAAATTTCCAAGACAGATAATCCAAATTTGGAGTTAATATCTACTTCGGATAGTCAAATGAAGATGTATAAACCTGCATGGTTACAAAATGGAGGATTGGGATATACAATTAATTCGTATAAAGGGCATTTAGCTCTCGTTTTTAAAACATCTACATCAGGAAAACTTACTATATCTTTGCTTGGTAGTGATGTACGTGATAACAACAACAGTAGAATCCCGTATTGGATTCATTATCGTAATGTTCGTTATAATGATGAAAGTGTATTTGACGGTATAAAATCAGCATGGCATGATAAGCCAATTCGTATGGAGGCAGATGTAAATGCGGGGGAAATTATCAGATTGTATGTGGAATGGATAACAGTGCCGCATAAATCTGAAAAAATTCGTTTAACATAAAAAGAAGGCTTTCGGTGATTACCGAGAGCTTTTTTGTGTCATAGGTGACAGACCTGTATTTCTTTTTGGGATAAAGGTCTGTCCCTTTTGTTTTTTTATGTTGAAAAAACTATACTTCTTGTGTGTTCTTGTATTGAAATAATGATACTTATTTTAACACATAGCATTGAAAGAGAATAAAAGACTTATTTAGTGTTTGCAGTTTAATAGCAAAGGGGCAGACTTATATCTCTATTTGGAATATAGGTCTGTCCCTTTTTTGTAATTTTAAGTTAGATTTTTCGTTTCATTTTGAAGTAATCTCTTTTGATTTTCTTTGCACCTTGCAACTGAACCGCCATTTTGTTATAACTGCACGATATTTAAGTAATAGGACTTGTTTTATGAGTACACAATTAACCTACAAAGAATTCTTGAATCAGGTAAAAAACGGAGAGTTATCGTTGCCTGAATATTATCAGGAATTAAAAAACAAGATTGAAACAGAAGATAAAGAAATTAATTCGTTGTTATCAGTGAATGCCAAGTTAGACGAAATGGTACAAGCTGCACAAGCTCGTTATAAAGACGGAACAAATCGAGAGCTTGAGGGAATTGCGATTGCAGCAAAAGATAATATTGCGGTAGAAGGTCTTCCTAATACATGTGCATCAAAATTATTGGAAAACTTTATTCCGCCTTATCAAGCTACTGTAGCACAACGTCTTTGTGACGCCGGTGCGATTTTTGTAGGGAAAGCAAATATGGATGAATTTGCGATGGGATCGACTACGGAAACATCAGCTTTCGGTGCTACAAAAAATCCGGTTAATAAAGATTATGTTCCCGGCGGTTCTTCCGGTGGTTCGGCAGCGGCGGTTGCAGCCGGTTTTGTTCCTGCAGCGTTAGGTACTGATACCGGCGGTTCTGTACGTCAGCCGGCAAGTTTTTGCGGAATTGTAGGATATAAACCGACATACGGATTATTATCACGCTGGGGGGTTACTGCATTCGGAAGTAGTTTGGACCAAGTAGGAACATTGACGACTAATTGTGAAGATGCGGCATTGTTGACATCAAAAATGATGGGAATTGACGAAAAAGATTCTACGAGTTCTGCACGTGTTCCCGAAAATATAAAAGATTTTACGGCAATAGACATTAAGGGTAAAAAGTTCGGTGTGATTCGTGAAACTCTTGAAAATGAGCATACAGATGAAGCCGTTCGTGCTGTAATGCAGAAAAAGATTGAAGATTTGAAAGCTGCCGGTGCAGTTGTAGAAATGACAAGTATTGAAGAGATTACTTACGGTGTAAGTACTTACTATATTATAGCTCCGGCAGAGGCTAGTTCCAACCTTGCTCGTTATGACGGAGTGCGTTATGGTTTGCAGGTGCCTAGAGTTGCCGAAGAGGATGTAAAAGACAGATTTACAAAGACAAGAAGCCAAGGTTTCGGTGATGAAGTAAAACGTCGTATAATTTTGGGAAACTTTGTATTGTCATCTGGATATTACGATGCGTATTACAAAAAAGCACAAAAGGCAAGAATTGTGTTGGCTGACAGATTTGTACAGGAATTTGCTAAATACGATTATTTAATTACGCCGACATCTCCGGTTTTACCTTTTAAATTAGGTGAAAACTTTGATGATCCATTGAAATTATATACGGCCGACCTTTGTACCATTCCGGTAAATTTAGCAGGACTTCCGGCTGTGAGTATTCCTGCCGGAACAGACTCAGCTTCCGGATTGCCTATAGGAATGCAATTGATTGGAAAGCGTTTTGATGACGGTTTATTATTAGGTGCCGGAGAGTTTATTTTAGGAGGGACAAAATGAGCAGTACAACAGATATAAAGAAACCTTATCCGATTATCGGGTTGGAAGTACACGTTCAGTTAAAAACTAAAACTAAAGCATTTTGTCGTTGTGAAAATAAATACGGCGGAAATCCGAACAGCCGTATTTGCCCGGTTTGTATGGGAATGCCGGGAATGCTTCCGGTATTTAATCGTCAGGTTTTACATGATTCAATTCTTGCTGGTCATGCTCTTAATTGTAAGATTGCACGTGTGACAAAGTTTGACCGTAAAAACTATATGTATCCGGATTTACCTAAAGGTTATCAGATTTCACAGTATGACAAACCGATTTGCTACGAAGGTTATCTTACTATTGAAAATGATGACGGGACTACAAAAAATATCAGAATTACACGTGCTCACATGGAAGAGGATGCCGGAAAATTAATTCACTTGGAAGACGGTACAAATAACAGTTATGTAGATTATAACCGTTGCGGGGCTCCGCTTTTGGAAACTGTAAGTGAACCGGATATTACATCGCCTGATGAAGCGGTAAAATATTTAAAAACGCTTAAAGAAATTTTCCAGTATATCGGAATTTCTGATTGTAACATGGAAGAGGGAAGTCTGCGTTGTGATGCAAATATCAGTATGATGATTCCGCAGGCTGACGGTACGGAAGTAAATACACCGATTGCCGAAATTAAAAATATGAACTCATTTTCTAATGTAAAAAAGGCATTGGAATATGAGATGATTCGCCAAGTTGAAGAATACGAGAAAACCGGAGAAGTCAACAACGGAACAAACAAGACTACTCGCGGTTATGATGACAGCAAAGGTGTTACAGTATTCCAGCGTTCAAAAGAAGGTGAATCTGATTACAGATATTTCCCGGAACCGGATTTACCTCATTTGGAAGTTTCAGATGAAGTAATCGAACAGCAACGCGAACGCTTACCGGAACTTCCGGCTCCGAAGAGAAAACGTTTTGTTTCTCAATATGGAATTACGGAATATGATGCGTTGACATTGTCGGCTTCTTTGGCGTTGGCTAATTATTTTGAAGATGTTTGTAAGGCTACAAAATATTATAAAAAAGCTTCAAATGTTGTTTTGACAGATATTTGTGCTGTGTTAAACGCAGAAAATATTACGATAGAAGAGTTCACAATTCCGGCTGCTCATATTGCCGATTTGGTAAATCAAATGGGTGACGGAAAAATCAGTTCGTGGATTGGTAAAGATGTTTTTGCAAAAATGCTTTCTACTGGAAAAACTGCGACAGCTATCGTAACGGAAGAAAATCTAGCTCAGATGGATAACGACGACGAAATGGAAAATATTTGTCGCGGTGTAATTGACGCAAACCCTAAATCTGTTGAAGATTATCACAAAGGAAAAGATAATGCGTTGAAATTCCTCATGGGACAAGTAATGAAGCAGACAAAAGGGAAGGCAAATCCTGTAAAAGCAACAGAGTTGTTGAAAGGAATGTTAGGATAATAAATATAAGCCGGTGGGTAGACTGCCGGCTTTTTTGATTTAACAGATATTTGCAATGATATAGAAGATGATGTAAAACTCCATATCAACAATAATTTTGAAACAGTCCCGACCGTGTCTACCGCAGCAGAAATATTGCCATTGGCAAATCGTTTGTGTAATGGCATTTTCAACAAAAACATTATCGTTTGGCAGTATTTTGGGACAATATATTGCTAAAATTTATGTAGAAGTAAAACAGCGACCTATTTTTATTGTTGCGGAAGAAAAATAACTTTTTCAT
>JBGUUT010000088.1:0-4603 GCA_045133795.1 Spirochaetota bacterium | reverse complement strand
TCTGAACAACAAAAACGCTTTGTGCAAGCTTTGCTTGCGAATAAAGCCCCAAACCTGCAAAGGTTTATAAAACTTTGAACCAAAGTTGCATTTTAATGCCGGTTTATACGGCAAATTGTTTTTTAGCTTCTTGTATATGCGATTGCTTCATTATAACCTTCTATTGATTCCGGACAAATATTTTTCTTTTTATCCAGCAAATCTTCGATTTGATAAATGTATGTAGCTAAATATGCTTTATCAAAATCTTTTTCTTTTATAAGTATGTTAAAAACTTTGTGAGCTTCTTTGTACCTTCTGCGTGGTTCACAAAAATCAAACATAAACATATATTTTGCCAATCTTGATAATTTTTGACCGCCTAGTGTGTGAGCACAAATTGCTACTATTCTGTCTTTTGGTACATTACCGAATTCGCGAATTAAGAGTTCGGCTGATGCAACTCCGTGTAACAGTGTGGGAGTTGCACGTTTAAAATCAAGATATGCAATCGACACAATATCACGTTTGATAAAAGATTCTGTCAGTTCCAACATTTCTTGTGGTGAAAGTTCTTTTGCCAAATCGTGATATAACCCGCAAAAATATGCAGTATTATAATCAATATTAAATAATGAAGAATAACGAGCCATATTTTCTGCCGTAGAAATACAATGTAACAATCTATCTTTACTGCTGATATATTTTTTTACGAGTTGTATGTCATTTTCAATTTCGCATTCCATGTATAGTGACCTCTTTGTCAGATGTTTTGCAGATATTCGATATTTTTCATATTTTCGCAACACAATACCGAATAACCGCCGTTTGTACGATTAGCGACATAAAGATACCAGAAACCTTTGTGCCAAACCGGAGAAATCGGTTGAAATTTCAATGTAATTTCTTCTCCGTCACGTTTTGTGTATCTGCAAATCATCGGAGTGCGACCGGCTAAAGCAGTTCTTATCATTTCCGGGAATTGTTCTTGTGAATTTTCTTGAGTACTGTGGAAACCGAAATTTCTTATTAATTCTGCAGTTGACAGTCCGGAAATATTATTTTCACCGATTAGATTAAAGAAAACATCTACAAGAGCTTCCGTATCTACCATCGCACGGTGTAAATCTCCGTTTTGTTGAATGTTATAACGATTTATAAGACTTACAAGTTTATTCGGAGTTGCCGGAAAAAGTCGTTGTGCAATTTGCAGTGAATCAATGAATTTCCATGAAGTAAAATTGATTCCGCATCTTGCCATTTCCATAGAAAGAAAACCTATGTCAAACGGTGCATTATGAGCAATTAAAATAGAATCGCCGATAAATCGAATAAGGTCGGTTGCTATCGTACGGTCAAAAACCGGTGCATTTATTACATCACTATCGTAGATGTGATTTACATTACTTGCACTTTCCGGGATTGTACGTTGCGGATTGATAAAAGTTTCGTAACGTTCGGCAATAGTTCCGTTTATTACTTTTATCATTGCAATTTCTATAATTCTGTCTGTATCTAACGGGTCAAAACCTGTAGTTTCAAAATCAAAAAATGTATAACTGTGATTGTTGATTTGATTAACAGAAAATAACGGCGGTGTTTCCATGATTTATTCCTTTTTACAAATGTAATTTCAAATATTGTCAGAATCATTGCATATATCAAAAGATATGCTTTTCTATATATCGAGTTTTTTTTGAGTTATTTAAGAGGGGAAAGATACAGAATCTTGAAGATATAGAAAAATAATATGAAAACATTTTTTGCTATTAGAAAGTTTTTTGTTATAATCCGTCAACTTTACAAAAATGGAAAATATTGTTTTATTGCAATTTATTGATGTTTATTAAGGAAAAGGTATGTTTCGTAGTAATAAAAAAAATGACATAATATTATTTGGTGCGATTGTTTTTATTTTTTCTGCACTGTTTGTGAACTATATTGTTATTAAATCTTTTACATCTGTGGATACCAGTTTTTTGAGTTCATTGGATGCTATTTATTTTTATTCGGAACCGATTGACAGTAATGTTTCTACTCGTTTGTCCGGTTTGCTCAGTTCAAACAATACAAAGGCATTTCGTAAATTATTGGAAGACGTAAATAATCCGATAGCTCAGTTTTATGGATTTTGCGGTTTGTTTAAATCAAACAGAATACTTGCCATTGAATATATGAAATCCGGAATTATGGAAAGTCCGAAGTCGGTTTCGATTGTTTTGGATGAAAAAGGAGAAGATAAACGTAACAGTACATTGGGACAAGCTGTAGTTTCAGCTTTGTTTTATGCTCCGGAGTGGTTGCTTTCACATTTGACTGCGGATTTTATCAATACTACAAGTGAGTTTATTTATTCTCTTTATCAAAAAACAGTAGATTCGGATGAAGTTTACAGAAATAATTTGTCTTCTCTTATAAAATCTCGTTATCCGAGAATTCAAACAAAAATTATCAATGATATTGTTGCTTCGAAAACGGTTGCACAAATGACAGATTCTGAAAGAGCTGAAGTATCAAACAATTTTAGTGTTGTAGAACAAAATAGAGTTGCTTTAATTGAACAGTTCTTAAAAGATTCAAAGGGAAATGACCTTGTAAATGCATTGAATTTTATTACAAATCCGGAAGAATATAAGGAACTTGTTCCGGTATTGGAAGAAATGCTCGTTAATGCAAATTACAGAACCGATACTCTTGTTTTGATAGGACAAAAATTTGCTTTTCTTTTAAACGGAAAGAATGCTCTTGCCAGATTGAGTCGCGTAATGATGAAAAATCCGTCAAATTTAAAATTGCAGTCTGAATATTTGAAGTTATTTTATGAATATGCTGACGACAGCTGGTGGGATTTTATGACCAGATATTTAAATGCCAGTTATCCGGTAGAATTGAATAATCAGGCATTGGAGGCAATTATTCATGTTTCATGGAAAGAAAATCCGGACAATGTTTACAGAACTTTCGCTTATTGTTTGAAATATTTAAAAATCTCGACAGTAAATCTTTTATTGACTTATTGTATTGATAATAATATTTCCAATCTTCAAACTTTAACTCTTAATCGTTTGAGATTATATGAGCGAAATAAAGAGTTAAGAATGAACGGTATTAAATATATTGAAAAGTTCCGAGTTTATGCAGGACGTGATGTACTTATAACTTTACTTTATGACAAAGATACGGAAGTAAAACAAGCAGCCAGAGATTCATTGGACAGATTGAAATGGAGTGATAAAATGCCGGAAAAGGTATCGGAAACTACAACAGCTGTTACTACGACTACCGTAAACGATACAGAAACTAAAGCTGCAGATAGTGAAAAGCCGGTTCAGCCGGCGGTACCGACGCAACAACCACAGCAACAGCAGGTAACGTCACAGCCACAACCGTCTCAACCGGCATCTACAATGCAACGAAGTCAGACTGAAACTGAAACCAGAGTGCAGCAGTCCAGACCTAACAGGGAAATTGAAGCTCCTAAGAGAAGACCGGGAAGAAATAAAAAAGATTAATTTTGCTTTGATTTATTAACAGTGTGAAAAAAATCGCACTGTTAATATATTCTTTTGAATATTTGAAAAAATGTTATAAATCGACTGCTGATTTTGTAGAAAAGTGAGTCTTTGAATTATGAAAGAAAATGATAATGTTGAGAATGTTTTGATTGTTGGCAGCGGTGAGGATTTTAAATTAGAAAAAGTAAAATCTATTGCACTACAGTCGCAACTTATAATTGCCGGAGACGGAGGTGCAAATGTTTTATTTAAAATCGGAATCAGTCCGGATATTTTAATCGGAGATATGGATAGTATTTCATCGCAAATATTAGACGGCATATCGAAAAAATGTGAGATTTTTAAATATCCGCAAGAAAAAGATTTCAGCGATTTACAGTTATGTATAAAAAAAGCTTTGGAATATAATCCTAAAAAAATAGTTTTGGCTGCTGTTACCGGAACGTATATAGACCATACACTTGCTAATTTGATTAATTTATTTTCAGTTACAAATGTAGATGTAAAAATTGAAATAGTAACTTCAAACAGCAGTATATTTTCAATAACACCTGATAATCCTGCAAAAATGCTCGGAATGAACGGACGGCGTTTTTCTTTTTTTCCGATAAAACCGATAATAGGTCTTGTGATGGATGGTTTTTATTATCATTTTTCAGATAACAAGTTGGAAAGTTGGGAATACAGTTTGAGTAATGTGATAAATAGTAATGAAGCATTTTTGACTTTTGAGTCCGGAAAAGGAATGGGAATATTATTTGATGAGGATTATTCGTAGATATTTTTATTTTGTTAAACTTTTAATGCGTTTCTTGAGTAATTTTCTTTCCGGTCTTTTGGTATTAAAAACCATACTTTTATTTTTTCACGTAATCGGCGGGACAAATAGTTTTACCGACACTTCAATGGAATTAATTTTACGTTGCAGTATTGTTATTGATTCGGTTATTTTCCTTTCTTCATTGTTTATGATTATAAGAATTTTTCGTATCAAACGTAGATTACCGATAAAATTGTTTTCATTTCTTTTTCTATTCTTTTGTTTGTTATTAAGTCCCATGTTTATTTTTATCGAAAATATTCTTCTTGTGTTTTTAGCAGATTAAATG
>JBGUUT010000087.1:0-43159 GCA_045133795.1 Spirochaetota bacterium | reverse complement strand
AAGTTTTTCCCATCTGGAAAAACCGTGCGGATGTCCGAAGTTTTCCCTCTCCTATAACCTCTCCCTTTCTTGGCAAGCTCAGGCTTCGGCTTGCAGACACGGTGAGTTCACAACGTGAACGAACGAAATGTTTACTTTAGTAAACATCGAGCATAAGCTATTATTGATATTTCTACTACGTTAATATAGATATCTCTACTATGTTTTAACAATAAAAAAGATGCTGTCCATGAAGTTTGGAATGACAAAATATTTTTACTTCAAAGACAGCCCGGTATTAATAAATATTAATATTTGACAACAGAATAAACATTCGGAATATTCTTTATTTTTTCTCTTCCTTTTAAATCTGTTAATTCTATTAAAAATACAGCTGCTACTACAGTTCCGCCGAGTTTTTCAATAAGTTTTACGGCAGCCTCGATAGTTCCGCCGGTAGCCATAAGGTCATCTACTATAATAACCTTTTGTCCCGGTTTGATTGCTGTTTTGTGCATTTCTATAGTAGTTTTATCGCCGTATTCCAAACTATATTCTATGCTGACAGTTTCACAAGGCAACTTCCCTTTTTTTCTTACCGGTGCAAATGATTTACCCAAATTGTAGGCAATCGGCATTCCGAATATAAAACCTCTTGATTCCGGACCGGCAATTACATCAAAATCAATATCTTTGATTTGTTCCTGCATTAAATCGATTGCCGATTTTAAACCTTCACTGTCTTCTAAGACACTTGTAATGTCTCTGAATATTATTCCCGGTTCGGGAAAGTCTTTAATATTTCTTATATAATCTTTTAAATCTTTCATCATACCTCTTCCGGAGAAAATCCTAAATCATAAATTTCATCAAAAGCAGTTTTATAATCAATCTCATTTTTTATTTCTACAGATTTTGCCTGTAAATCAATATCTGCACTGATTTTTACTTTATTAAGTGCTTCACTTATTCGACTGACACATTTTTCACAATGCATATCAGGTACTAAAATTTTCTTTGCCATATATTCTCCTCTAAAATTATATTTTTTTACCTTTCAATCGTAAGGCATTAGTTACAACACTGACAGAACTGAGTGACATTGCAAATCCGGCAAGCATAGGATTGAGCAACACACCTGCAAATGTATAAAAAATACCTGCCGCTACCGGTATACATACCACATTATAACAAAAAGCCCAAAAAAGATTCTGCTTGATTGTACGCATTGTTAAACGGCTCAAATTAATCGCCCGTACAACATCAAAAGGATTATTTTTCATCAAAACTATATCCGCAGAATCTATAGCAATATCACTTCCGCTGCTTACGGCACAACCGATATCAGCCTGAATAAGTGCCGGTGCGTCATTTATTCCGTCACCAATCATCAGCGTAAATCCGTATTTCTTTTTTAAATCAGATACAATCCGGGCTTTTTGCTCCGGTAAAATGTTTCCGAAAAACTCATCTGCATTCAACTTTTTTGCAATATATTCAACACAAACTTTGTTATCACCCGACAATAGTACTGTTTTAATTCCCATTTTTGACAATCTTTCAAATGTTTGTACCGACGTTTCTTTTAAATTATCAGCTACAGCTATCACTCCGAGTAATTTTTTATTTTTCCCGACAAAAATGACAGTTTTCCCTTCTTTCAAAAGTTTATCTGTTTCTGAGACATATTCACTGACATCTATACCTTTATCTGCAAGAAACTCTTCCTTTCCTACAATTATATGTTCGTCATTAAAAATACAACTGACACCGTAACCTAAAAAACTTTGAGCATTATCAGGAGTTTCCGGCTTTATTCCTTTTACAGCAGCATACCGTAAAATACTTTCAGCAATCGGATGTTGCACTATTGTCTCCGCAACCGCTGCACATTTTATCGTTTCATCGGGATTGGCTGAAACTACATCGGTAACCGTCGGTATTCCCTCGGTAACAGTTCCGGTTTTATCAAATATCACCACTTTGACCTTGTTAGTTATCTCCAAAGCCTCACCGTTTTTTATTAATATTCCGTTTGTCGCACCCAGACCTGTCCCTACCATCACTGCCGTAGGTGTTGCCAATCCCAACGCACACGGACAAGCTATCACCAGCACACTCGTAAATATCTGTATTGCAAAAGAAAAGTTCTTACCGCAAATCAACCAAATCGCCGCCGCTACAAAAGCAATTATAATAACAGTCGGAACAAAAACTCCGGCAACTTTATCTGCAATCTTAGATATCGGAGCTTTTTTAGCTTGGGCATTTTCGACAAAAGCGATAATTTTGGCTAATGTTGTATCCTTGCCGACTTTGTTTACTTTAATATTGAGCATTCCGTTAATATTTAAACTTCCGCCGGTAACAACGGAATCAACTTCTTTTTCTATCGGCAAGCTTTCACCTGTCAACATTGATTCATCAACCGTGCTGCTTCCTTTTATTACCATGCCGTCAAGAGGTATTTTTTCACCCGGCTTTACTAATAAAATATCACCGACTTTAATATTTTTTGTCGGTACATCAGTTACTTCGCCGTCTTTATATAAATGAGAAATATCGGGAGTCAAAGCTATTAATTTTTTTATGGCTTCTGTAGTTTTTGCCTTACTGCGAGATTCTAAATATTTTCCCAACAAAATCAACGTGATAACTACAGCTACAGATTCAAAATATAAATTGTGAACGGCATGATTATTCTTTGCGACCGTCAATGTCATTGCCAAACTATACAAAAATGAAGTTGTCGTTCCTACAGCCACAAGCGTATCCATATTAGGATTACCTTTAAATAAAGTAGAAAAACCGTTTATAAAAAACTTTCTTCCGATAATCATCACCGGAATACATAAAATAATTTGTGTCAATGCAAATCCTAAAGGATTGGAAGTCATATCTGAAAAAAACGGAATCGGAAGATTATCAAAAAACATCTGCCCCATAGAAACATAAAGCAAAATTACACAAAAGAAAATTGCGACAAACAAGGAATATGGCTTTGTTTCATTTTCCGCAACTTGCCGATTCTCCTGTTCTATTCCAAACCCGGCCTTTTCTATTACACGCACAAAATCCTCATAACCGACTTTACGAGGCTCAAAAGTGACATTCATTTTTTCCGTAATTAAATTAACTTCACAATTTTCCACACCGTCAAGCCGTGAAATAACTCTCTGTACGGCAGCAGAACAGGCAGCACAGTGCATTCCCGTTATCACATACGTTTCATTCTTCATTGGCAATCTCACTATTTACAAAGTTAGCCAAAACTAACCTTTTTTATAAAAATTTTCAATTATTATTTTTACTGTCCGGCTTAACAAAGTTGACAAAGGAACTATCTTTTTATATTCAATTTTACGAAAGGATACATTCATGAACGATAATGTTTCAGTCATTACTTTAATTTGTAATCGCAAAAAAACGTCAATCAAACTTTATTCTATTTCGCAAATCTGTGCTGATAATAAAAATATTACGATTTATCAAATGACCGGAACTCTTCTTTCTACATATACGCCGATTTCTGCAATCGAAAAAATGTTACCCAAAGAGCAATTTTTCAGAATCAGAAAAGATTGTATCGTTGCATTTCATGCAGTAAAGAAAATTAACAAACACAATTTTTGTTTACTCGACGGTACCGAATTAAAAATCAGTCGACAGAAAAAACAAGACTTCATTATTGCCTACGAAAATTATCAGCAAATGAATAAAGATATGCAGATATTAATGCAAAAAGCACCTACAGATTTTAATGAAATTGAAAATCGTTGTGCAATTTTTGATTTTTATCCCGACCCGGTTGCATTATTGAAAGTAGATAAACACGGAAAAACATCGCAAATCATCTACGCAAATGTTGCAATGGAAAAAATGGAACTTAAAAGCCGTGAAGAAATGCAATTCGGAAAAATGAATATTTTACCTATGGATGTACAATGGCAAGAATATTACCGAGAAGCAGCATTCAACGGGCAGCAGCAAGAAGCTCTAAAGTTTTTCCCCGAAACCGGTAAGACAATGAAAATCAGTTGTTACTGTCCCTTTTACGGATACTGTACCGTAATAATTACGAATGCCGACAATATGCCGATTATAGGCAGTCATGCCGTAACAAATCTTGCGGAACAAGATAACTTTTCTCACAATCAACAACTTTTTTCATATTACGAAAAAAATCTTTATATTTTGACATCTCTTTATGACCAAGTAGTATTTGCCAATCTCAATGAAAATCACTATTCGATTATTACGGATTGCTTTTCGTATTCACAAGAAAGCGTAAATACATCCGGAACTTTCGATAATTTGTTTTTAAAATATCGAACAATCGTACATCCGGATTTTCGTAAAGACTTTTCAGAAGTTTTTGTTCGCTTACCGCTTATGACTTATTTCCAATCGGGAGCAAAAGAAATTCTTCGGCAATACCAAGAACGTCGAAGCGACGGAAGTTATCATTGGGTTTCATGTCATGTTTTACGTCTCGTAAATCCTTTTAATGAAGATATTATTGCAGTCGTTTTAAAAAAGACATACGAGAAAGAACAGAGAATTATTGAAAATAATGAGCAAAAAGATGAAATTATCCGTACAATGGAAAATAACTTTGCTGCAATTTATTACATGAATTTTAAAAAGCGAAAGTTTACGGCGTTAAAAGAGATTAATAATGAAAAAAGATTTTTTGCTCGCATATTAAAAAAGAAGTTTTTCGCCGGATTGGCTTTGTATATTCAAAAAACTGTCCATCCTGATGACAGAAAAAATGTTCTCAAAAAGCTTGATTTTTTACCAATAAATGAATCATTACGAAATGAAAAGTTTGTTACTTTAAATTTCAGAATGAAATTATCAAATGAAAATTATGAAAATGTAGAATTGACAATGCACGCTGCAAAGATATCAAAAAACAGAAGAGTCGATGAAGTTGTAGTAATAATACGCTTAATAAATGAGGAAAAATAATGTCGCTGAATTGTGAAGAAATAAATCAAATAATAGAAAAAATCCCTGCCGGAATGATGATTCGCAAAGTTACCGAAGAAGAATACGGCTGTTTTTATTTATATTGTATGGCTCCTGACGAAAGCTCCGTGATTTTGCAAATCAATTTGCACGATGCTGAAAGCGGTCTGTTTGTCGTACCGAACAAAGTCACTACAGAACAAAAACAACGCCGCTTTTCTTCCCTTTTGTCAAACAGATTAGCCGGCGGTAGAATTGAAGCCGTCACACAACCGGGAAATAACAGAATTGTTTTATTCTCTGTCAAAACTATCAGTCAAAACTTCTATCTGATTGCACGACTTTGGGGAACAGCTTCGAATCTGATTTTGACAGATACAAATTTTACTATAGAAGATTTGGCAAGACGCTATCCTAAACGTGAAGAATGGGTCGGTGACAAATTTATTATGCCCGCCGGAGAAAATCAAAAAGTCTTCACTGTAAGAGATTCGGTAAAAAATAATGTCAATGACGAGCTTTTTTATTACTACCAAAACTTACGTAACAACAAAGAGTTTTCCCAGCTTCAAAAACGCCTTGTCGAAAAATTAGCAAAGCAACTTTGTGAATTACAAGCTTCTATAAAACATCTGCAAAATGAACTTAACAGTGACAAAGCCGAAAATCTGCGTCATTGGGGTGAATTAATCGTCGCTAATATTTATCAATTAAAAAAAGGTGACAGTCAGGCAGAAGCCGAAGATTACGAAACAGGCGAAACTGTCGTTATTCCGCTGGATAAAGATTTATCACCGCAGGAAAACAGTAAACGATATTTTGATAAATACAAAAAACTTCAAGCCGCTCTTACCTATCAGCAAGAAAAGCTTAATGAAAATATTGCAATTTTTGATGATACGGAAAGTCTTTTGTCACACATCAAAGAAACTGAAAGCTTGGAAGAACTTTATGAACTTGCAGTACTTGCCGGCGAAAATACAGAAAATAAAAAAAACAGCAGTACAAATCACGCCGGACGTAAATTCTTATTAAGCGGAGATTTTACCGCATACGTGTCACGCTCTTCACGAGACGCCGATGTAATGTTAAAAACCGTAGCACGAGGCAATGATTATTGGTTTCATATCAGAGACAACGCCGGCAGTCATGTAGTCGTAAAAAATAAAGGGAACATAGAATTACCCGACAAAACACGCCTGGAAGCTGCGATGTTGGCGTTACATTTCAGTAAATCCAGAAACGAAACTGAAGGCGATATTTATTTTACCAGAGTAAAATATCTTCATAAACCAAACACAAACACTCCGGGGCTTGTATTTCCTACACAGGAAAAAAATATAAAAATCAAAAAGCAGGCTGAGGTAATTCAAAAACTGCTGAATGGTTATGAGAAATAATTAAAGGGACAGACCTCGATTCTATTTCAGAACATAAAAAACAGACAACAAGCTAACTACAAAAATTCATCCGCCAAGCACTTTTTTCTACAAAAAATAAGTTTTCATTGACACAAAAAAAAAACTTACAACCTTTTTAAATTTCACAAGAAAAAGGAGGTCATTTTTATGACTAAGAGAATTTTAAGTGTTTTGGCAATGATGAGTATTGCAGCGATGATGATGTTGAGCAGTTGTACTGCTGCCGGTGTAGAATGCGGTTTAATCGGAACTTGGGAATATTCAAAAGACAAAGTAACCATTACTATTGAAATTACGGCTGATGACAAAATTATTTATACCGGTAAATATGATGGTAAAACAAATGTAGAATTTGAAAGTACTATCAAATCAGTTGAAGACCATGAAATAATTTGTGACGTTGTAGAAGATCTGAAATACAGCGACTTAGGTTGTGATACTGTTAAATTCAAAGTAAATGGACGTTACGAAACTTTTAAAAAAGTAAACTAAGATTTTTTGTCATGATTTAAAGGGGCTGACCGGAAAGTACAAACCATAGTGTCTAACTTGATTCAGAATCTAAACACTGTATACGGTGTAGATTCCGAAACAAGTTCGGAATGACGATTCTTTTTAGTCAGCTCCTGATTCCATTACAGAATAAAGGTCTGTCTCTTATAAAAACATCAAGTACAAATGTTTTATCAGTAATTTTATGCAAATTCTACCAACGCCGCAAGTACATTATTGTCTGCATAAATACAAACAACGTGTTTTTCATCTGTCTTTGCATATTTTGCAATTACTTTTTCGCCAGATGTTACGGCATTTTTGTATGTTATTCGCAAATGTTTAAAATGAACCGTCTTATAAATATCTTCAGGAAGTGCTTCCGTTGCAAAATCAAGATAACAAATATTGTGTACATGGTCGTTAAAATCTATGTCACATCTTCTGAGAGTAATTTCTTTTTCTATCGCAAAATCTGTAGGTTCTGCAATTTTTGAAAGTCTCGTTTCTTCAAAAACTTTTTTTGATTCCGGCTGATATTTATTTATCAAATCCGGTTCTACTCTACTGATTTTACCGGTATTTAAATCGAATAAAACCCATTGAGTCGTACCTTTTACACAAAGCTCTCCGTCTGCATACAAAAGAAAATCACGCATTACACAAAACGGCGACTTTACTTCCTGACTCCAAGTTTGTGTTTTTATTTTATTTCCGTAAACCGGATACGAAATGATTTCTAATTTCCAGTCTGTCAAAACCCACGCCTTGCCGTTGTTACTTCCGGCAATTACGCTGTCACCTACGCTGTCTGAATGACAATTTCCCGCATTTTCCAATATTTTTAATATCGCTGATAATTTTAAAGTACTGTCCTTATTATAATCTTCCACAACCGGAATATAAGAAGCTTCCACTATCATATTTTTCTCCGCTATTATTTTATTTGTTTTTATAACTTATTTAAAACACTTTTAACAAGCTTTTAAAAAGAAAATCAGAACTGTTAAAAATAAAAAAAAACGGCGTTAATATCACGCCGTTTATTAAACTAATTATTAAAAACTCATATCTCTGATATGTTCTTTTATTTTTTCGGTAGAATTTCTTAAATGCTCTATCGAATCAGTAACACTGCTGGTTTTGTCTTTCATCACCTGCAATGCATTCAACAATAACTGACCGCCCTCATTTTGTTCTGAAATAGCATTTCTTACTATATCTTCCTGTCTGTTTACTTCACCTGACAATGAAACAATATTTTCTATTTCCTTTTGAACACTGACAGTTTTTGTAAAAATAGAATTGATTAACTGATTAACGTTTTTCAACATATCAGAAATCATTTTAGCTTCAGAACCAGAACTTTCCGCAAGCTTACGAATCTCATCCGCAACAACCGAGAAACCTTTACCTGATTCTCCGGCGTGTGCTGCTTCAATTGCCGCATTCATAGACAACAAATTTGTCTGATTTGCAATCTGTTGAATTATCAAGCTCATTTCATTCAAAGCTTTAGATTTCTGTTCAATCTCTTCAACTAATTTTGTTACTTCATCAATTCCTGTTTGTCCCACCTTAGTTGCATTTTCCAATGAAACCATTGTGCCGGTATTTCCTTCCAAAATCGTATTAATAGATTGGATATTTGCAATCATCTCTTCGATTGCCGCAGAAGATGTATTCATACTTTCAACCATCTCGTCAGAAGCATGTTCTATTTCATTTACACCGTCATCGCTTACATCCATTTCTTTTAAAGTTCGGCCTCTTACCTGTTCTACGATGTCATAAAGTTTCTGCGTTTCCTCTTCTTGTATTTTCGCCAAAAGCTTAGACTTATACAAATGACAATTTTCGGGTTTATTCAATCCGTTAAAAATCGCAACCGCCATTTGATGACAAGTATCATAACCACACGCACGACAATCAAGAAAATCTACCTTATCGTATTTTTCCATTTTGACATATATTTCTTTTGCCTGTGATTCTGTAGGTTCTTTAACTTCAGTTTTATATAAATCATTGTGATTTTTATAAGTTCTGCCATATAAAGACGGCTTCCAATAGTTGTTTACTGTCTTTTCAAGTTTTTTCAATGAAAAAATATTACTTTTCTTGGTTTTCCAAATATTTTTTTGTTCTTCTTTTCGCTGTTCTATATACGACTCAATTTCATCAAGGCTCATTCCGCCAACATCAGTTCCAGCTCCGGCATTACATCCTTCTTTACAATTAAGACAGTCTATAACTTTATAAAGAGGCTTTTTACCGCTTTCCATAGCTTCAGAAAGTTGGTCAAAATATTCATAAACTTCAGGTTGACCTTCAATCTTACGAATCTGTGAAGAAATTCCCGGAACAAAACGCTCTGCAGTTTGCATTAAACCGCCCGGAGTTGAATACATTACCGCACGTTCCGCTTCCGGATTATCGTAATCAACTTTAGGATAGCGAGAAAGACTAATATTTTTAGATTTGAAATATTCAGAAATCGACTTCATGGTTACATTATAATCTCCCAATCCGATTTCATCATATTCTCGACGTTTTGCGTAACACGGAGAAATAACCGCAATCTTACAATTATCATATTGACGATAATATTCTCTTATCATTTTCATTGTATGTGCCATAGGGCTGTCAGCCGGAGCTAAATATTTTAAAAGATTCGGCTTATAAATTTCACAATATGAAACTAAAGCCGGACAAGGCTGTGCAATAACTAAATTAGGATTTTTACTTTTTATATATTCTACATAAGACTTCGTTGTTAATTCAGCACCGAAACTAACATCAAAAACAGCTTTAACCCCCAAGGATTTTAACCAGCCGTTTAATTCTTTATCTTGACCTTTAAAAGTCGCCACTACCGCAGGAGCTACGATTGCTACCATTTTTGTTCCTGTAGAAACATCTTTCATAAAATCATCAAAGTCATCTATACCTTTACGAGCCCCATAACTACAAGCTTCGATACAATGACCGCACCCGATACAAAGATCGTGGTTAATCGTTACAAAATCACCAGCACCGTTATTACAGATTTTTACCGGACAAACCGTAATACAACGATGACAATTAACACATTTTTCCTCATCAACAAAAATTACCGGTCTTAAATTATTTTTTGTTCCATTCTTAAAAAACATTTGGGCCCCTTTGCTTTTGCCTGTGGGTGTCCTTTCGATAGTATAATAAAAAAAATAAAATGCTACCCCCCCCGCAAATTATGTGCCTTCTTTCACAATAAATATATTTTTTTTTACAATTTGCCATTTTTCTTTCGCAATAAAATTATTCTCATCTGAATATTTTGTTTTCAACTTTTATAGAACATTGACCATAAAGACTTTTATATGGTACAATCTGTGATTATTTAAACAAATCTCGGAGGATTAAAATTGAAGAAAACAGTTAAAGATATTATGGATATGATTAAAGACCATGATATTAAAATGGTAGATTTTAAAATGGTAGATATTAACGGACAATTCCGTCATGTTACAATTCCTGCTAAAAATTTTAATGAAGATACAATGAAAAGCGGAATCGGTTTTGATGCTTCTAACTACGGTTATGCCGTAGTAGAAAAAAGTGATATGGTTTTTGTTCCGGATCCGGATACAGCTTGTATCGATCCATTTTGCGAAACACCTACTCTTTCCATGACAGGAAACGCAATGATTATCGATAAAGAAAATCGTCCGCTTGCACAATATCCTAGAAACATTGTTATTGCTGCGGAAAAATATATGCAAGATTCAGGAATTGCAGATGAAATGTTGATTTTGCCTGAATTTGAATTCTATTTATTTGACAATGTGGGCTGGGAAGTAACTCCTAATTCTATTGCAATGGATATCGATGTAAATGAAGCACATTGGAACGGAAGCGTAGAAGGAAAAGGTTGTGTAATTCCAAAACAAAAAGCATATCACATTGCAAAACCTTTTGATTCTACTTACGAATGCCGCAGTGAAATGTGTTTATTAATGGAAGAAATGGGAATCAATGTAAAATATCACCATCCAGAAGTTGGAGCTGCCGGACAATTTGAAATTGAACCTCAACTTGGAAAAATGTCAAAAATGGCAGATGCTTCTATGATGATTAAATACATTATCAGAAATACAGCTGCAAAATACGGAAAAACTGCTACTTTCATGCCAAAACCAGTTATGGGTGAAGCCGGAAGCGGTATGCACGTTCATATGCTTTTGTTAAAAGACGGCGAACCGGTTTTCTCTGACGACAACGGATATTCAAACTTAAGCCAAACAGCTCACTATTTTATGGGTGGACTTTTGAAACACATTGCTTCTTTGTGTGCTATTACAAATCCTAGTACCAACTCATTCAAACGTCTTGTTCCGGGATTTGAAGCTCCGGTTACTGTCGGATATGCAACATCAAACAGAAGTGCTGTTATTCGTATTCCTGCTTATGCAAAATCTCCGAAAATGCGTCGTTTTGAATTACGTAATCCGGACGCAACTTGTAACCCTTATTTCTGTTATGCAGCAATTTTGATGGCTGGTATTGACGGAATTAAAAACAAAATTGATCCACACGCAAACGGCTGGGGACCTTACGATATGAACTTGTTCAATCTTTCTGATGAAGAAAAAGCAAAACTAAAAGGTTTACCTACATCTTTGGAACAAGCTTTGGACGCTTTGGAAGCAGACCACGATTATTTAACAGCCGGCGGTGTTTTCCCTGAAGAGCTTTTGAAAAAATTTATTGCTACAAAACGTGCAGAATGCAGTGAAATGTCAAAAATTCCTCATCCTGCTGAATTTGAAAAATATTACAATATGTAATTGAAATCTTAACAGTCACAAAGCAAAGTCTCTGTGTCTGTTTATTCCCATAAAAAATCCCACTTTCTGTATTTGTAATAGAAAGCGGGATCTTTTTTATTCTACAAGAATCTTAGCTTAATTAAGCTGATATTTTCTAACACAATATTACAATCTCCCCCCAAAACAACTTACTAAATTTACTTTTTAATCAAGCAAATATAATTTTTCGGTTGTCTAACAAAATAATAAGAATTACTTTTATCATACAAAACAACACTTTATTCTTATTTCTTTTTTTATTTAATATTTTTTTTAAAAACATTAAATAAACACTGTAAATTTAAAAAAATAATGTATCATTAGAAGTTTTATCAACTTCTAAAACAAACTAAAAGGAGAGTTATAGTATGAAAATTCGCAATAAGATGGTTTTGTTTACACTTTTACTGGTTTCTATCCCTTATATTTTAGGAATGTTCGGGATTCTCACAATTACAAAAAAAGGGATAACATCTATGTCTCTTTCTACGTTGGAAGAATCGGTTGTATCGATTTCAAACAGTTTTTCTTCTTTTTTTACACAAAAACTTCAATATGCAAAGTCATTATCAGCTCTTCCTGCAGCAAAAAACATGGATTGGCCGGAAATAAAAAAAGTACTTGATGAAATAAATCTTTCTTCTTATGAAGAATTTATTCTAACTCAAGTTGACGGTACTTACTGGAAAAATACCGTAATCGGAAATCCAGCTCAAAATTATCTGGTTTCAAAGGATGATTCTAATCCTAACGCTGAATTAAATAAACTTACGGCAAGAGATTATTATCACTATTTAATCAAAGATAATCCAAACGGTGAACGAAGAACTATTGTAACCGACCCGGTCTTCTCTATGGCTTCCGGACAATCTCAAATTATTTGCGGTTCTTCAATTATAAATGATAGTAATAAAGTTTGCGGTTTGATTGCGGCGACAGTTGTTTTATCCGAAATAGAAAAAATGTACCTTTCTCAAATCGATTCCTTTGAAGAAGATTTTGGAAAAGAAGCTATTGCAATAGTCACAAGCAGTCGTGACAATATTATTATGAATTATCAATATAATAAACAGCTCAGCAAATATACAGATATGGGAAATGAAATTACACCGTCTAAAGATTTTCTAGAAGCAACAGAAAGATATGATATAACTTCTACTTTACCGCAAAGTTTCAATAATAATGGAAAAAAATATTATATCTCCGGAATGAAAATTCCTAATTCTGATTACACCATTTTCGTTGCTGCTCCGGGAAATTATTTATTTAAAGTTCTTTCAGTAATTTCTTTTACAATGTTGGGAATAATTTCTTTTACTCTCGTTTTAGTAACTATCTGTGTCTTTTTTATGATTGGCGGAATTACACAACGTCTTACAAAAAACGCAAAAAAACTTTCTGTAGGAAGCGGCGATTTAACCTTGCGTTTGGATATTACCGGAAATGATGAAATCTCACAAATTTCAAAATATTTGAATGATTTCCTCGAAACTCAACACAGTATGATTGGTTCCATAAAAAAACAAAGTATCAATATTGAATCCGTGTCTAATGAATTATCAAATAACACTGAAATTATGGAACAAAATATACACGCAATAGAAACAGACGTTAATGATTTGAACTTACAAACAAAAGAACAAAGTAATTCTGTTAATGAAACTTCAAATATCTTACAAAAAATCACTCAAAATATCAGCGGTCTTTCTAAAAGCATTGAATATCAAACAGAAGCTCTTTCTGAATCATCAGCCGCAATTCAAGAAATGGTAGCTAATATGGGTTCAATCAGCAATAATTTAAATGAAGCAGACAAAAGTTTTAATGAGTTGAAACGCTCATCCGAAAGCGGAAAATCCAGCATTACAAATGTTCAATTTTTGGTTTCCGAAGTTGCAAAACAATCTACTCACCTTTTAGAAACAAATGAAATTATAAATAACATTGCCAGTCAAACAAATCTGTTGGCAATGAACGCAGCAATCGAAGCCGCTCATGCCGGAGACGCCGGAAAAGGATTTTCCGTTGTTGCCGATGAAATCCGGAAGTTAGCAGAAAATTCTGCCTCTCAATCAAAAGCTATCGAAACAGACTTAAGAAATATTGTTGAAAAAATTTCTGTCATTGTTGAGGCTTCTTCAAGTGCAGATTCCGCTTTTAGCTCTGTTGCAGAAAAAATTAACAAAGCAACTTGTCTTACCGATGAAATTGCTCTTGCAATGAAAGAACAAAATGAAGGAAGTAAAAGAGTTTTAGATTCCTTGGAAAACATGCAATCAATTACAGCTGAAATTAAAAATGGTTCCGACGAAATGACTCACGGAGCTTCCGTTATTATGAATGAAATGCAACGTTTATCAGAAATATCTACAAAAGTTCAGTTAAAATCTCAGGATATTGATAATGCAACAAAATCTATTAACTCTGCAGTAAATGACATTGTATCTGTTTCTGAAAATAATCTGACTGCCTCTAAAACACTAAGCGAAATGACCGACCGTTTTAAAGTCTAATCTGTATCAAACCTTAATTCCATTTTAGTATTTCCTAAAAAAATACTTCGGATGTACAAAAAGTACAATTACTGTTAATTTGGAATTAAGGTCTGTTTCTTATAAAAAAATCCTATTCAAAAAGTTAAACTCCAGCTTTTTGAATAGGATTTTTTTATTTCTGTTTTATTTATTTCAAATGATAAGGATCTGTATCTAAGCAACGTTGTGCTTTACTCTTTGTACTTTTATCGCCGTTCTCAATTGATTCTTGTATGTAGTTCGGATGAGATTTTAAAAATGCAATTCCGTAAGCATCCGGATTTTCAGTAAAATCATAAACCATTTTAAACTGAGCTTCAGATAAAATACCTTCTTCTTTTGCACAAGTAAAAAATTCATGGTCAATACTTACCGGAGCAAACATTTCCACATTTTTTGATTCTAATAATTTTCTGCCACCTTGATTTCTGTCAACAATACTTGCAGTAAATACCATCTTCGCACCTGCAGCTTCTATTGCAGGAATCCAAGCTCTATCATAACTTGAAGCTTCAGTAATCAAATCTGCAATATGTGCTACTTTTTCTCCGTTTAGAGAATCTACTTTTACACCGTTTTCATCATAAATAGCCAAATCTTTAAATATAAAATAGTGTTTTTTACCTGTTAAACGTGCAGCAACAATTGAGAAAAACCAATCTCTGCGTTCTCCGCCGGTTATCACACCGCAAGAATTGAATGTCTCGTTTGTTTTTAACATCGCTGCAAACTCATCCATTACATCATGATATAACGAGTTTGTTTCATAAAAGTTCCAAACATCCACACTTATCGCTTTTATTAAATCTACCGGATTTTCAACCAAGTTTGTTATTTTCTCCAAAAGCTCACAAGCTGCAGTTTCATTTCCATATAAAAAATGAGTATTAATAAAATAAGGTCCCAATTTGCCGGAAGTGTACCAAAAAGGTTTTTCCGGATTGGCAACTTTCATTGCTTGCGTTTCGAATAATTTCTTTTCAATTATATTCATCTGTTTCTCCTTAAAAATATGTTTATTATTCGTTTTAAATAATAGAGAACAGGATTTTTCCCATAATTTTCATTGTAAGACTTCACTGCATCTCTTATTTGAACATTTTCGCCGTATTGACGTTTTAATTCATCCCAATACAAAACTATCCATAAATACAAATCCGCTTCTGTTCTTCCCGGAAATCTGGAACTTATTTTTTCCTTACAAATTTCCTCCAGTATAGGCATAAAAATCACGTTATACCAATCTTTCACTGCATAATCAAAAGGAATCGGTCTATTTTGCTCTATTCCCATATAATATTGATGTCCATGTATATGTTGCAAAATCAAATCATACCGCCCAGACTCAGTAAACCATAAAAGTGAAGCATCGCACAAAACATCAAGTTTTGTAAATTCCAAAAAGCTTTGGCGTTCATGCTCAACTACAATACGAACCAAATCTCTGCGAGTCATATCAGCTGTTATAGGAATATCCGTCTTTATTTCCGTAACTTCCGCATCAATAAATTCACGTCCTTGCTCTCTTGCTACTGATACACGATGATTTCCGTCTCGTACAAAATAAGCATTTCCTAATCTATATAATTTTATAGGCGGAAGAATTATATCCTGATAATGAGCTTCATCGACACGTTGCCAACGCACACGCAAATTTCTTCGTCTCGGAAGAAACTCTTTATTAAAATCGTTATAACGTCCTTCACTTCCGATAATTTCTTCAATTCTTACACACTGTAAGCCTATATAAACTTCATTTTTTACTTTCAACATTTTCATCACTTCATCAAAAGAAAAAAGTGTATTTTTTTCTCCTTTCAAACGTGACAAAATACGAGAAAACATAGCTTTCTGATAAGCTTTATCAAAATCATTCTTAGTAATTTCTTTTAAAGATTCACTTGTATACATATTACTCTGCCCTACCCCCGCAAAGTTCAGTTTCCGGAATTTCTAATTTATAAAATCCGGAACAATTAATAACTTTAGTACCATGATATTCTATTATCCTAGGTTGATTAATATCGTGAATATGTACATGTCCATGTAAATGATATTTTGGTTTAAATAAACGTAAAAACCAATTAAAACCTTTTAATCCACGATGGCAAAGATCCGGACAATCTCCAACATTAAAAGGAGGTGCATGTGTTACAAAAATATCCAAAAATCTACCATACTTTAATTTATTATAAATAAGCTTAGGAAACAACTTAATTAAGTTAACAAAAACTTCCCATTGTTG
The DNA here is from genome assembly GCA_045133795.1 of Spirochaetota bacterium. Classification (GTDB taxonomy): domain Bacteria; phylum Spirochaetota; class GWE2-31-10; order GWE2-31-10; family GWE2-31-10; genus RGIG8597. The sequence continues at coordinate 26,667 of JBGUUT010000087.1, read as the reverse complement.
ATATTGAAAAGGACCGCCGTTATACCACCCAGAACCTTCAAAACCGGCTATAAGCAAATTCTTTTGTAATGCATAACATTTTAAATGTAGATTATTAAAACATGACGGAACTTCTAAAACAATCCGATTTTCCATGTTTTTTTTATAATATTTATCTTCTAAATGATTTCCTACAACATAAAATACCGGTCTGTTTAATTCACTCATCACAAAATCAAGATAATTAAACGGAAGATCCCCGCAACTGATTACTAAATCAACATCACTCATACGAGTTTTCATTTTTTCCGAATAAATTAAATGATCAATCCAATCTGATACTACCAATATATTCATATTTCTCTGCTACTTATTCTAAATATAAATTAATATCTGAGTCACAATCTAAATATTTTGAATTACATTTCGTACACTCTATTTTGTCCTCAGATTCAACGGAAATATATTCTCCGCAAACAAAACATCGCCGATATCTCTTAAATTCACAAACCGAACAAATTGCTAAATCTGTCTGCTCGTCTTTCTCGGCTACAAAAAAAGTTCCACAAATTAAACAACGCTGATAATTTTCCATAACTTAGACATTATCATATTTATTCATAAATTTAAATGGTTCATAAATCTTTTAAAATTTTAATTCTTTATCAATAAAAAAGCAGCTCTGTCACCGAATCTAAATTTTTTCGCAAACCTATCTGCTATTTTTTTTACCATTTTAGGTGCTGTACCGGATGTCACGCCGCTGCCAAAACGTATCATCGAACATACAGAAAAACCATTCTGTTTTGCCAACGCTTTAACAGAACGAACAGACGGAATATTCAAATGCTCATCAGGCATTAAAAAACGCCACCCCGCACGAAAAAAAGATGAAATAAAACCGCTTACGGGAACTTCTAATACTAATATTCCGTCTTTTTTCAACACAAAAGCAGCCTGCTTCATCAATTCATCCGGTTTTACTGCATGCTCCATCAAATGAAACATATACAAATTATCTACACTGTTTTCTGCAATTACACTTAACGACTCGTCGCATAAAAGTTGAATATTACAAGAAATATTTGTATCAAAAACTTGATTGCTTGATATTAGCAAGGCATTATTTAAACGTTTTTGAGCTTCTTCCAATAAAGAATATGAAACGTCAATTCCTAATACTTTCTTACCGCCATATTCTGCAAGATAGCGTAAAAAAAGTCCGTTTGCACATCCTAACTCTACATTTATTCCTTTTCTAATTCGCTCTTTATCAAATTTTAATTCTTGTAATGTTTGATTTCGTTCAGTCTTTAAAGAATTATATTGATTTTCTGTCAAATAACCGGCATTCAAAGTCTGCTTTATATCAAAATACGACTCATAATATTTTTGCAAGACTTCTTTATCCGGATAAGGGAATTGAATCAATGCCTTACATTTACAGCATTTGTAATAATTAACCTTTCGCTGATTAATTTTCGAAGATAAGTTACAATAAAAAACTTCCTTTTTACATCCGCAATACGGACATAAAAAGGAATTTGTTGTTCTGTTTATTTTATTCATTTTCACAAGACACTAAAAGTTGTTTTCCTGCTGATGTTCCGACAATATCAGCTCCCGCAGCAAACATTGATTCTGCAATTTCAAAGTTTCTTATTCCGCCGGAAGCTTTTATTTTAGCTTCATCATTAACAATACTTTTTAAAAGAGCCACATCTTTCACTGTTGCACCTCCGGAACTGAAACCGGTAGATGTTTTCACAACATCGCATTTTGTTTCTGCTACAAGTTTAGCTACAATCTTTTTTTCTTTGTCAGTTAAAAGACATGTTTCTATGATTATACGAAGCTCGCAATCCCCATATAAATCAACATTGTAACGCAACATTTCAAGCTCATTTTTTACGTAATCATAATCTGCAGATTTCACAGCACTCAAATTGATAACCACATCTACACATTTTGCACCGTTACGTACAGCCTGCGTTGCTTCATAAACTTTTACATCTGTAGAAGATGTTCCGTGTGGGAAACCGATAACCGTCGAAATTCTACAAACGCCTGCAACAAGCTCAACTGCTTTTTTTACAAAAAAAGACGGAATACATAACGAATAAAAACCTAAATCTTTATTTTCATTTATAAACTTTTCCAACTCTTCAAAAGTCACATCAGGTTTTAATAATGTCTGATCAATTTTCAATGCGAGGTCTTCTTTCCTCATGAACCGATATCCTTTCTGTAAAAACTTCCGTCAAACTTAACTTTTGCTGCAAGTTCGTAAGCTTTATTTAAAGCTTCGGCTTTTGTTTCCCCTATAGCTACCGCATTAAGAACACGTCCGCCGTTAGTTACGATCTTACCGTCAACTTCTTTTGTTCCTGCGTGAATATAATCTTTCATATCTGTTTCAAAAGAAATTTCTTTACCTTTTTCGTAACTTCCAGGATATCCTGCAGAAGCAACAACAACAGAAGCAGCAAACATATTCTTCCACTTTATATCTTCATATTCAAGATTACCGCTGGCAGCTTGGTAGAATAATTTAACAACATCTTCATCTATCAAAGGCATAATACCTTGAGTTTCAGGATCTCCGAAACGACAGTTAAATTCAACAACTTTCGGTCCTTCTTTTGTCAACATTAAGCCGACATATAAAACACCTCTGTAATCAAAATTTTCTTCTTGAAATCCACGTTTTATACCCGGCATAATAAGATTTTCGATTTTATCGCTTAATTCTTCTGTTAAAGATTGGTGAGGTGCATAACAGCCCATTCCGCCGGTATTTTCACCTTTATCCCCGTCATAAGCCTTTTTATAATCTTTAGCTGCAATAAGTCTGATAAATTTCTTACCGTCTGTAAGATAAAATACGCTCATTTCTTCACCGGGCATAAACTCTTCAATTACGATTTTCTTTCCGGCATCACCCAATGTCCCTTTAACCATATAGTCATTAAGTGTTTCCAAAGCATCATTTTCATCTACAGCAATCTTTACACCTTTTCCTGCAGCCAAACCGTCGGCTTTAATTACCATCGGGTATTGTTGTGGATGTGCTTTTACATATTCAACAGCAGCATTATAATCTTCCAATACTACAAAAGGTGCAGTAGGAACATCATATTTTTCCATAAATCGCTTTGAATAGATTTTACTTCCTTCAAGCATTGCACCAATCTTCTTTGGTCCGAACACAGGAATACCTTTAGCCAAAGCTGCATCCGCCAAACCAGCTACCAACGGGATTTCCGGACCGCAAACAATCAAATCAATATTGTTATCTTTAGCCCAATTTGCAATTGAATCCGGTGTATTTTCTGTATTTGCTACTTTAGCAAGTACATTAATTCCGGGATTTCCGGGTATACTGTAAAATTCTGTCAATGAAGATGACTCTGCAATTTTTTTTGCTATTGCATGCTCTCTCCCACCATTTCCAACCAATAAAACTTTCATATACAGCTCCTTTTAAAACATTTCTTAAATAAAAAAAGAGTAGACTTCCTACTCTTGCAAACAGCTGAACAACTGCCCGAAATGCGACTCGAACGCACAAGGGATAACTCCCACTAGTACCTGAAACTAGCGTGTCTACCAATTCCACCATCCGGGCTATATTCCCTTACCGTATCCAGAAAAGATGTTTTTTTATATAATATGACTACAATAATTTCAAGTCTAATTTCAGAATTTTTCTTCTCTCAACTTTTATATCTTTTAAAAAATTTTCTTTCCTGTTTGCTGTGTAAAATAATAAATGCAACTTCTGGCTAAATCCATCTTCCGGCATCCAGCAAGATAAATTATTATTTCGCAACAGTTTAGAGCTATACGTTCCGAAATGGCCCGGAAGCACCGCAGTAAATATTTCTGTTTCCGGAGAAAAATTTGTTGTTTTCAAAAGGTACCAAATTTTTTTGAAATCATCATTCGTCAAATCTGTCTGTACAACTTTTCTCATATTATAAAAAAGTACGGATGACATAAAATAATTTCCGCCTTTTGTAATTTTCCACAATTTAGTAATTGCCTTTTTTATAAAAACTTGTTGCCTGCGACAACGTTCTATATCTCCAAAGCGAAATGTTCTGTTACGAATCCATTGAATTCCCAATTTCCCTTCCAGATGTTTATCAATATCTACGCCGCCTAAAATTGCTAAAAATGCTTCAAAACTTCTGAAATTATCAATAATAACCACACGATAAATAGGACTGCCTATAAGTTTTTCAACACTGTCTTTTAAACCATCCAAACCGTTCCAATACATACTATGACCGATTTTGTCTTGATATTTACGTCCCTTTGAATCTGTTATTTCAATAAGTGTATCACGTGGAATAGAAAATGAAAGTATCTGTCCGTGTTTATTGATACGTATAATAATTATTACATCTGAACGAGAACGAGATTCATGAGAATTATGTTTATCACTTCCGGTAAATAAAATATTTATACCTTCATCCCAATCACTGTTTTTCAAATCTCCGTTTTTAAATACATCAACAAAGTTTAATTGACTTGCAGAATGTGCCACATTAAAATCATAACCACTGACATCTTCCTTGTAGTCATTATAATGATTATTAATAACATTAATTTGTTCGTTATCTTCCCGCAACGCAACATTGATAACATTATTAACCTCAAACATATACAATGAAACACGAAAAATATTCACTAATAAAAGAAAAATTATAAATGAGAAAATTACAAGGAAAATCATCTTTTTCCAAATATGCCACAATTCTTGTCTATTCATATTAGTAGAATTTCGTCATAATTTATTTTTTGTTAATGAAAAGAATCAGTTCAACTCTAGGGAAAATAAAAAAAGTCGCCTGTAAAAAAGACGACTTTCAAAAACAAACACAATATTATGAAATTAAATCCATTACACGTTTACCGTCCAGCAAATGCGTTTCCGGATTTTTAGTCAATTCAGATCCCGTTCTACCTTGTGTTATCATGCTCGGATCGGCAGATAAACTCGATAAATTCAAAGACGCTATTTGTAATTTCCTAAACTCTCTATCTAATTCTACTTTATTTTTTAATACAAGCATTTCTACATAATCAGCCTGAATCGAAAGCGGTGCATTTTTATCAAACATTGCACTTAAAACTTGTTTATTATTGAAAGTAGTTGCTTCGATAACATTCCAAGCTTGAGCATTATCACCTTTTGACAAAAGCTGTTTTACTTCCGCTACTTTTTGACGAATAAATTGATTTTCTGATATTCTATTTTCATAACTAATCAACTGATTGTTATGTGATGCTATTTTATTTTTTATAAAATCAACATTACTTCCGGCAGAGGCGAAATCTCTATGAAGTTTTTCTGCCATTCTGCTAATCGTTACCTGTTCAGTTTTTTCAATCTTCTTTGCTTGTTTTAGCAACTGAGTAGAATTTGCCTGTATTTGTTGTGCTGTAATCTTCATTTTCCCTCCCCAAGGTCCTTTTTTTGAAAATACCAGTTAAAATACCCTCAAACTAAGTATACCTTTATTAATATAATTTAGAATTGAAATCAATAGGAAAAATAAGCAAAACTAATATTTTTCGAACTTTCCTTTCTATTTCTTAATATTTTTATCGGTTTTTTTTCATTTTTTGTAAGCATTTATGAAAAAAAAAGCATTATATATGAGTATGAGAAAATTATTTTATTTACTAAACGATTCCAGATGTTTTTTATGCCAAAAACCGCTTGCTTTTGACAGCATTTTAAACATTTCACTTTGTAAAAAATGCTTCGAAAACTTTACTCCGGAAAAATCAGAATTCTTTTGTTTAAAATGCGGAAGAAAAATGAATACAAACGGTATTTGCGAGGAATGTTGCGATAACTCTGAAAACATTTATTATGACAGCTATAAATACATTCAATCCTATTCCGGAGCTTCTGCACAACTTGTAAAACTTCACAAGCAATATGATAATCATAAAGTTTTAGATTTATACGTTTCACTTCTTTGCAAAATACTAAATCCCGATTATCCTGTATGTATAGTCCCCGACTCATTTCTCGGAATACTCAAAAAAGGAAAATGTTGCTTTTCTGTTGAAATAAGTAAAAAATTAAGAAAAGAAGGTTTCTGTGTAATTTCCGGTATTATAAAAAAATCGTCTTTTGCAAAAATGCAAAAACTTTTAAATAACAAAGACAGACAAAGTAACGCCGATAAAATCTTCAATCTAAATAAAAATCCTCCAATAATAAAAACTACTTTAGGCACAATCCAACTTGTCGACGATATCTTTACTACAGGTTCTACAATAAACAGATGTTCTAAATTATTAAAAGATTTCGGTTTTCAAAAAGTTTTGGCGTATTCTCTATTTAAAGCAAAGTTCAGATAAAAAAAGTGTACCTCACAACTTAAGAGGTGCACTTCACTTTATTGTTTGCTTTTTACCTTCTTTTTATGTCGGCGTAAAACCTTAAAATATGTTTTCGCCCCACCCAAATAGCGTTTCCACAATCGTCCCGGCTCCTGAAATAATCTATACAGCCATTCCAAACGCAACTTTTGCATAAACAAAGGAGCTCTTTTTTTATTACCTGAATGGAAATCAAACGCCGCTCCGATTCCGGCAATCACGGGAACCATCAACTTCGCTTCGTTTTCCAAAATCCACCACTCTTGTTTCGGACAACCGAATGAAACCCACAAAACATCACTTTTTGATTCATTAATCATGTTTTCAATTTTTCGCTTTTCTTCCTCTGAAAACTCTCCGAACGGCGGTGAATAAATCCCCGAAATTTGCAATTTCGGATATTTCGCCAAAAAGTTTTCCGCCATTTTTGCAGCCACACCGTCAGCTGCTCCCAAAAAAAAGTTTCTGTATCCTTTTTGCTCCGAAATTGCCATAAATTCACTCATCAAATCCGGTCCGGCAACACGTTCTTTCAACGGTGTACCTAAATATTTTGCTCCGACAACAATAGAATAACCGTCCGGAATAATCAAAAATGAACGATTCAAACGTTCCAGCGATAAATTCTTATATATTCCGATATGATTAAAAATATCCTGATTTGCAGCCATCAAAAGTGCAGAATCTTGTGCAAACAAATCCGGCTGTGTAATTTTTGATTCTACACGTTCCAAGGCTTCTGCCATATTAACATTATCAAATAATAAACCGCCGACATCTATTCTTTCACGAGTCATTTTATTAATTCCTTATAAATATTTATTAATTTTGCAATACTTTTTTCAGCTTCCATTTCTTCTAAAAAAGTTCGCCGTGCATTATTTGCAAGACGTTCTCTTAACGTTTTATCATTCTCAAGAGTTTTAACCGCATTAACAATATTTTCAACTCGCTCTTGTTCCGTATCATTTTCAGTTCCAGTAAGCAAAGCGTTTACATTATCAGTTGCGATTCCACCGATTGCACCCCAAGCATTACCGATAACAGGAATTCCATATCTAAATGCTTCTATCGTTACCATAGGAAAGTTTTCATACCAAATTGACGGTACAATCAGAGCCTTTGTTCGGTAAAATAAATCTTCTTTTTTTTCTCCGTCACAAAAACCGGCAAACTTTATATTCTGATAGTTTTTGTATTTCTTTTTTAATTCATTATAAAGCGGCCCCGTTCCTGCAATTACAAAATAACATTCCGGCAATGAGACAAATGCTTTTATCGCAATCTCTACGCCTTTTTCTTCTGAAAGTCTTCCAACAAACAAATAATGAGACGGTTCAAAAGGCTTTTTTATTTCTATATCCGGCAAACTGTTACCACGAACTTTTATTTTATCTTTCATAAATCCGGCTTTTGCAAGAATGTCAGTTGCAAAATTATTTAGAGTCAAATAACAATCAATATCATTACGTAATGACTTCCCGCATTTCTTAATCAAATATGAATACAAAATCGAAAATAACTTTGAATCTCGATAACATTTAGAGGAAACACAATCCTTAAAACTTCCCTTATCCAAACAAGCCTTACAAATTTTCCCTTTATGAAAAAGCAATCCCGACGGACAAACAAAACGAAAATTATGAATTGTTTGAACAATCTTAACTTGCGTATGTTTTTTTAAAAAGCGATAAATAAACGGCGTTATAAGCGGAAAAACATTATGAACATGAACAATATCAATTGCATTATCTTCAATAATTTTAAGAATTTCCGTTCTAACCTTATTGTTACCCGAAATAATCTTATACAAGAAAGATAACTTATGAAAAAATCCCCCGTCAGTTTCCTGATTATTCACGCTATACGTAAAAACATTAACAGATGACTTTTTCTTCAATGCTTCGACTTCATTTTCAAAAACGACATCCTCACCGCCTCGAATTTTATAATAATTATGAACAATCAAAACATTCATGTTAATTTCCTGTGTAAGTACGGTTTTGCATTCTGACCGACATAATCGGCGACAACATGTCCGTCGCCTTCCAATATATATTTGTAAATTATCAAACCGTCCAATCCAACAGGTCCTCTGGCATGATATTTATTTGTACTTACACCGACTTCCGCCCCCATTCCGTAGCGAAAACCGTCGGCAAAACGTGTCGAACAATTTACAACTACCGACGATGTATCCACATAAGCTTCAAAATATGCTCTGCTTTCGGCATTTTCCGTAACAATTCCGTCTGTATGTCCGGAACCGTAATTGTTAATGTGTGACACAGCTTCTTCTATATCATCTACTACTTTTACAGACAATTCGTAATCTAAATATTCTGTTTTCCAATCTTCTTCCGTTGCCGCAACTGCATTTGCCGAATATTTAATACAACGCTCACAACAATGAAGTTTTACTTTTTTCGCTTCCAATTCTGCAAATAATTGCGGCAACACATTTTCTGCAATATCTTTATGTACCAGCAAAGTTTCCGTAGCATTACAAACAGAAACATATTGAGTTTTTGCATCAACCACAACTTTTTTTGCTTTAGCTACATCAGCATATTTATCAATGTAAACATGACAAATCCCGTCGGCATGCCCTAAAACCGGAATTAAAGAATTTTTCTGAATATATTGAACAAACGCATTTGAACCTCGCGGAATTATCAAATTAATATATTTGTTATATTGCAACAACTCACTGACATCCTCACGAGTTTCTATCAATTCCAAAGTATCGGCAAAACGGATATCAACCTCCGAAACGGCATTTCTTATAACATCAAAAAGTTTACGATTTGAATGTAAAGCTTCACTTCCGCCTTTTAATACCGCACAATTTCCGGATTTTATACACAACGCAGCTATTTGTACCAACGCATCCGGGCGAGATTCGAATATCACACCGATTACACCTATTGCAACACTGATTTTTGTTAATGTTAAACCATCATCTAAAAGCATAGACGACATTTTTTGATTTACCGGATCGTCAAGTTTTATCAGCCCTCGAATACCGGAAACAACATCGCGTAATTTATCTTCATCAAACTTCAGTCTTTTTAAAAGCGGTTGTGCTAAATTACCTTTTTCAGCTTCATCTAAATCTTTTTGATTTGCATTTTTTATATCCTGAAAATTCTTTTCTAAAGCAACAGCCACTGCCTCAAGTGCTTTATTTTTTAATTCTGTCGTAAAATTTCCGCTGTTTACAGAAGCTCGTTTTACCTTTTTTAATCGTTCTTCCAATTCGCTCATTTTTTATCCCCTTTATTATTTTTCATATCTAATTCTTTTTTCACCAATTCTACTTCTTTTTTCAAAAACCAGTTATTCTGAAATGCTTTGAGAATTATTTCCAAATCATTCATCATATCCTCACATCCGGCAAGAACTTCAGCCATTTTTGATAATGATTCCATCGATTCCGATAATTGCGAAAAACCGGCATTAATATCTTTCATTCCTGAACTTACACCGGACATTCCGCTACTCAAACTACCGAAATTACTTTTCATGTTTTCCATTGTTGAAGCCATACCGTCCATAGACGAAACTAATCCCGATAAACTTTCCATAGAAGAACTCATTTTGTCCATTTTTTGTGCTAACACCTGCATCGACGCAAAGTTTTCGCTCATTTCCCCCATTATCTGACTCAGTCCGCCGATGTTTTCAGACATACTATTCATTACTTTAGCAAATTCCCCCATCGTAATAACAGCAGATACCGCTTGTTCATAAATGTCATTTGCCGAAATTGTCGAATTATTCTTAATATCCCACAATCGTTTATTTATATCTAATTTATTTAATATTCGCTCAATTCTTACTCCGCTGAACAAATCAATAATCTCCGAAGAATCGCGGCTTGCAATTACACTTCCCGGCTGTAATTTATCGTATTGTAAACTTCCGGGATTTATACTGATTTGCTTTCCGCCGACCATCATTGGACGTACTATTTGTGCAACACTGTCTTCTCTGATTTTTTCTGTATACTTTCTTGATATAGACAATGTTACTGCAATTCTGTTTTCATCATCAATTCGCACATCTGTAACCTGCCCGGCATTTATACCGTTTAAAGTTACAATACAACCTTCTTTCAAGCCGCTTCCTTGTTCATAATAAGCTATATATTTTATGTTAAACAGTTGAAGTCGACCATTTACCAGAATAAAACAAAACATAAATAAACAAAAAAGTAAAAGAATCAAAAAAGAAAAGCCAATTACCCTTTCATAAAATCTCTTTTTAGCACGTTTTGTCACTTTTTCCATGATAATTCCTTTGACTTACAGAAAAAAAATTACTCTTCTAAAAATGCAGTTAGTGGAAACTCCCTAAAACTACCGTCACATTCCGCTTTTTTCCATGACGATTTTTCTGTAGAAATAATTACAGCCGAATCCTTAGGCAATAATTTTCTGCAAAATATGCCCTCATTAATTAAATAGGCTATATCATCTTTAGATTCTAATTCCAAGTCCATAATCGGACAATTTAACATTAACAACTTTGGTGAAGCTGCTACCGCTCTTGCCAACATAACACGTTTTTCTTCATCTGATGATAATGACACAACAGAAGATTCACAATCTATACCTTTTAAAAAGAATATCCTTAATTCTTCAAAACGTTCAAATATTTGTTTTTCGTTGTAATTTCCTTGAATTTGCATGGATAACAAAATATTTTCCTGTACAGTAAGATCTTTTAATAACCCCTTATGTAAAGGAACATAACCTATTTTTCTCCTGTATCGAAGCAAAACATCTCTGCTCATTAAAAAAATGTTTTTTCCTTCAAAAAAAATACTTCCAGCTTGCAATATTTTTTTCATACCTAAGACAGCAAGAAAAAAGACATCATAATTTGAACTCCAATTCGGAATAACAACATTTTCACCGGGCAAAATTTCAAAATCTAAATTTTTTATCTTCTTTTCTTTTGAGCAAGATAAAGAAATATTTTTTAATTCCAACATCTCACTCCTCCTATAAAAAAAACAATGCTAAAACATTAATAAGGATAACTGCAACTTCTGAAAAAAGAATAGAACCGATAGTTCTGGATACAATTTCATCATGACTATTTTTTCCTCTAAGTCCATTGTATACCGAAAAAGAATAAACCAATAATCCACAAAACATCGTTTTCAAAAAAAATTGAATTAAATTTTTTAATGATAGATACGGAATTATACTGAAAATGAATTGTGTTACCGTAATATCAAAATTACCTATAAATAGATAAAACAAAGCAACAATCAACGTTATAAAAACAAAATACAATGACACAAAAGGCACTACCAATATTCCGGCAAAAATAGTCATATAACCAAGATACATCGATGAATCAATTCCGAGTATCTCCAATAAATCGACCTGACCGTCAATCCTCATTTGTACCAAACGCATTGTAATATAAACAGAGGCTCGTATCGCAACTATAATTCCTGCAAATAACGGAGATATATCAAGCAATACTAATTTAAATAAATTGCCATAAAGCATTTCCGGATTTAAACCTAAAACATCCAATAAATAAGGTATACCACGCATAATTGCGACAGAAATTAAACTTGCCGTTAATGCTACAACCGGTAAACATTTTATCCCGGAATGATAAAACTCACGTAAAAAAGTATCACGAAAAATACTGTTATGAGAAAAGAAAATCTTTGACACAACCGAAAGATTATCTGGAAACTGTAATATTCTATTAATTCCTATTCGACAAAAAAATAGGATTCTACGTCCTATCTTTGCCAAAAAATCATTCATTACCGCCAACCTCTGTCGACATTGTATAACAAATAACTAAAAAAGATACGATAAAATGAATAACAACAGCAGTAATAAACATCGACCTTAAATCAAAAACACTTCCGAGTACATTAAAAAAAGTTGTTACAAACAAGTTTACAAGCATTACAACCACATATAACGCAATTAAAACAAAGGGTAAAATTATCAAATACCAGGAATTATACTCTGTTGACCGAAGTTTAAAAAATAAGCGAAGTAAAATACAACTGATATAAAAGAAAATAAATAATTTCGATAACTTACAAGCTATAGCAGCACCTATAAAACTGTGAGATAATCCTGTTTCAAACTCACCAAAACCATCATAAAAACGGCGTAAATCTAACAATTTAAATAAAGAAAAATCCTCTGCACTTTCATAATCATAAGCTAAACGATACAAAACACTCATATCATAAGGAAATGACAGTATATTCTCTCGCAGTTCGTTATCCCACAAATTATATTTTTTTGCCACTTTAGAAAGTCTTGCCAAAACATCCAAATCTTTCGAGTACAATTCATAATTATTTCCATTTTGTTCGTAAAAAGACAAAACTTCACGTTGAGCATCATTGGATAAATTGTGTAATTTTCGTTTCATATTTTCTACAGAAATTCTTTCTACACCGTCATTATCTAAAAACCTATTTTTTCTTGTTATCTTTGAAAGTTCCCTGATAATATTTTTTTCTTTAGAACGAAGATTATAAAAACCATTTTTTAATTGATAATATGATAAGAAATCTATTTTTTGACTTTCTGATACATTTTTCAAAAGCGAAGCCATTTCTGCTTCAGAAATCTTTTCGATAACAGGAGAATAAATATTTTCTCTGTCATTTTTATCGTAGCATAAAAGTAAAAGATTATCTTTTTTAACTTTGGCATACGGAATATAAATAATCTTAGTTATATCTTTGTTAGTGTTTCTGTAACAAAGTTGAGTATCAAAAAAGAAATATTGTTCTACCAGCAAATCTACATTTATCGATTTTCGCAACACGCCGATTTTCATTACGACGCTGTCATTACAAAACATCATAAAGTTTTCTTTTCCTGCATAACTACATGCTATTTCAGCTTCTTCTACATCAACTGCATTATTTTTCAAATAATCAAGAGCTTTATCACGACCGTTTAATGCATCTCTGATATTTGTATTTTCATTATAGATGTCATTATAAACATAATATGCGGAAAGATAATCTCCTTTATTTAAAAGCTGCTCTCCATTTTTTAATCTTACATATAAATCTTGTATCTTTCTGGTTTGTTTATCCATATAAAGATTCATCTCTTCATCAGAATAAAGACTGTTTTGATATTTTATTTTTAACTTTATATCTTCAATTCTTTTTCTTGCCAAAAGCTTTTGTTGCTCCGGTCCTTTTTCTACTGATAAATAATAAAACCATGCTGAAAAATAATCTTCCTTTAAATAAAAATAATCAGCTAATTCTTCATAAGTTGCAAGCTCTTGCGGGATTTCACCGTCATTACGTACAAGATGTTCCATTCTATACAAATCGGTTCGTAAATCTCCGATACGTTCATTAACAAAACGATTGGCCGTAACTAAACGACCGTAATTTTCATAAATACGTAAAGCCTCTTTTTTATTTATTATCTGCCTCTGCAATGTAGTCAAATCATTATTACTGTCTTTAAATAACTGCTCTGCCTTATCTAATAATTCCTCTGATAATCGGCATTTAGTCGTAATATTAACGCATTGTTCTTTACTGAAAGGCAAAACAACTTCGAGAATAAAGAAATAAAAAAATAAACTTACAATTATAATATTAAAACCGCTGCTGACAATCTGATAAAAATTTCTGCGACGTCCTCTGGAATCAACTAAATATTCTTTTTTAAAAGAAAGAGAATAGAAACAGAACAAAAAGAAATAAACAAAAATTGTGAAATACGCACAAAAAGTATGAATTGTTTTATATGTCAAATATGATGTAAAAAAATCCGGATTTATCCTATCTTTTATATAGGCAAATAAAGACACAAAAAAACATAATACTAAACTAAAAAATAATACTTTTAAAAAAGTTTTATAAGTATCAAATGCTAATGCTGCATCTTTTTTATCTGTCATTTCTTATTCCTTTCTATACTTTTTTATCTTTATTATAAGAAAACCATCTGAGAATGTTTATCAAAAACAAAATCCCGGAAGCTGCAAAGAAGAAAATTATATATCGTAATTTAACAAAACTTTCAGATGCAAAGTTTCTGACAATACCATGGTACCATTCCAAAAGCGGCGGAACCGAAAGATAAAAAAACACTAATAATAAGAAATTGAATATAACTGAAATCAAAGGATATTCTTTTATGTACATCCAACCCGAAATCGTTAAAATCATTAATGTTATAACCATCCAAAGTCCTATTGATACCAACGGATACATATTGAAAAAAGGAAGAATCATTTCGTTATTTTTATAGATTAAAGCCGTAGCAAAAGCATAACGTGAGTTTGAAAACAACGCATTTTGTTTTTTCTCAAATACAAAACTTCTTGTTTCATCCTCAAAAGGCACCAACAGTTCCATTTCTTTATAAGATGGAAAACTGACAAACAATTTATCATACGATAAAATCTCGTCTGACAACGAAATAACCACATCATAAACAGCTTTTTTTTCTACACGTCCAAAAAACATTTTTATATTTTCAGTTTCATTATTCAATGACAAACATTTTCTCAATAAAAATCTGTCTACCGAAATTAAATCATCATTTAATATAAAGTCTCCGTCTATTCTGTCTTGAGAATAACTTTTTAATAATAATTCTTTATCTTTTTTTCCTAATTTCCCTAACAAAATTTCAAAATCATCTTGACTGAATTGTTTTTTAGGTTCTCCGTAATATTGAAAATATGCACCCGCATCCACAAAAAAACGAGCATCATAACCTTTATAATAAACAGAAGAATTCTCTACTTTCGGCTGCCACACGCAAAAGAAAAGAATAAAAAATAAAAGAGAAATAAAAAAAGGAATTATCTTTACTGAAAAAAAGCATGAATGTTCGTGGTCTATAATAAAAAAACCATACAAAAACAATGATATAAGCGAACTGTTAAGAAAAGACACACAAAAAGATGGAAAAAATATCATCCGCCCAATTTCTTTTAAATCTGAAAAAGAATAACTACAAGAAACTACAGGTAAAAGATTAACAAAAAAAAGATATGCAAACATAACTATAAAAACAATTAGTTGCAATAACAAAAAACGTAATGTTATCTCAGTATAATATTTCATTTATTACTTCTTTTTTATTCAGTGGATTCAATACGTAATTGAAAGAAAATATATTCAAAAATTACATATTGCTTTAATTATTATCAGTATAAACAATAATAAATCTATTTAAAAGTGCTTTTTTGTGATTTCTTTTTTTTGCATTCTTTTGAGAATATCAAAGATTTTTGATATTATAAAGTTATGGAGGGCTATATGATTAAACAGGTTATAAAACACAACATTGATCACAGAGTTATAACGAAAGCATGTGAAATTTTGCGTAATGACGGAATTATTGCATGTCCGACAGATACAAATTGGAGTTTATTTGCTCATATCGATTCTAAGATTGCAATAAAAAAGCTTAAAAATTTAAAAGGCGGCATAAATACTTTCGTTTTTACATTAGTTTGTTCTTCACTGTCTACAATCAATCAATTTGTTGAGTTCAGTAATGCTAATTTTAAGATTTTAAAACATTACTGTCCCGGACCATTTGTATTCTTACTTCCGGCATTACACAATACTCAAAAGAAAATTGATATGAAACGTAAAGATTTAGGCGTCAGAATCCCTACAAATCCGATTCCGATTGCAATATTAGAAGAACTGCAGGCTCCGGTTTTAGCCATTACGGCATCTAAAGAAATGGAAAATAATCATTGGTGGGATTCTGATTTTGCAGAAGAAAATCTCTATGAATACGGGAAAGAACTTCTTATCCTAAAAAATCAAGGTGTAGAGGCAATAATCGAGGACATTTCGTGCGACGGACTGCCGAAAATTCTTTCTACGGTAGTTGATTTAACACAAAATGAGCCGGAAATAATTCGCCAAGGTGTCGGAATCTTTGAAGGCTAAAAAAAATCAGTACCCGGTAAAAAATAAAAAACACAATGTACTTCCCTGCTTTCACTGGTCGTACATTGTGTTTTTTTTATTTTTATGATGGTTTTAGAAAATAATCATTTTTTCTCTGGTGGTGGCCATGTAGACCATGTACCACCAATTTTATTCCATCCGTCCTTAGCTGTAAAAAAGTTGTTACCATTTGTAGGAATAGTTAAATCAGCTGTCTGATTCCAACATGCACCGCCATTACTTTCCCAATCATTTTTTGAATTTTTAGGATCCATACGACAGAAAATAACATTTGGATAACCGGACTGTTTTTCACAGTAGTATATACCGTCAGAACCTTTTGTCATATTTACCCATTTATAATTACTGCTACTAACATAGAAATAAGCCGCAAAACGAGCTCCATCTTTAAGCCAATTTGAGTTAGGTTCAAAATATATTACAGAAAATTTCACCGTTTGAGTTTCTACACCTGTAAACAAATTAGTTCCTTCTGCAGCTATAAGGCTACTTATACTTGCCGAAGTATATGATTTGCTTCCTTTGTAAACACTCCAAGTAAAAGAACTTCCTTTTTTACCGTATGTTACATCAAGATACCATTCACCGTCATCCCCTTCAGTCCCTTTTACGGCTGTAGATGTAGAGCCATTATCAAATGTACCTGCAAAATATACAGCCTCAGTACTGCTTAGTCCGCTTGTGCAAGTTACGGCTATTCTACCTTCAGGGAAAGTTGGTTCTGTTATTTCTGCAACAGTCGGAGCAGTTTTTGCAGTTTCGTCCATTTTTAATAAGCTACTGTTAGCTACCGTCGATGAAGTATTTTTACCTTTTAATACATACCAACTGAATGTATCAGTATCCGCCGTAACGGTCAAAGTCCAAGTCGATCCGCTCTGTGTTCCTTTCAATGCTACGGTTCCATTTTCTGCTCCGTGGAAGTTTCCGCTGAAATAAATATTTTCCCCAGTTTTACAACCGCTGTAAGTTGCCGTCAACGTCACAGGTGTCGGGAATACCGGCGTTGTTTTAATCGTAGGATAAGAAACACTTCCTTTCATCGATAAAAGGGAACTTCCTGCAATAGTAACTTTATCCCCAAGTGAATCTTTACCTTTCAATACTTTCCATGTCATTTTTTCAAAACCGTATGTATCAAATGTCCAAGTATTTGTACCGGTTAATGTTCCTTTAAATGCTGTAGCATTGTTATTTGCTCCGTTGAAAGTTCCCGTAAAATACAGAGCCTCACCGTCAGCACATTTGTAAGTTGCAGTCAAAGTTTCAGCTTGCGGGAATATCGGATTCGCCGTTTCACTGATACTAAAACTTTCAGTAGAACAAACAAGCGAAGTATTATTAATACTTACAGAATCTCCCAATGTAGCAGGTCCTTTGTATACATAAAAACTAGAAATACTTCCGGATATTGAGATTGTAGTACTCCAAGTAGTACCACTCTGCAATCCTTTTATCGCTGTCGAATTGCCGTTAAGAGCAAAATATAAGGCTTCACCGGCTGGAACCGTATAAATTGCACAAATTGAATATTGTGCTTTTTCAAGTGACGTTCCACATGTACACAAAGCTCCGGCTAATCCGGTGGTATTACTTTTGTTTTTTGGGTATTTATCTCCATCTACATACGTACTGGAATTTGCAGCAGATTTATATTGAAAGTCTTTTAATATATGCCAACTGTACAAAACGTTGCTTGTAGCTTGAGACATATATTTTCCTGGTACAGACGAAGTTACATATTTTCCCCATTCCAAAGGAAATTCTGTAGTAGATGCCGGTCCGCCGGTACTGTCGGAACCAAATGCCCCATCATCTAAATTAGTGATTACAGTTTTGAAAGCAAGTTCTTTTGTTTCACCACTGTAATTTTCATTGTTTTTATTTTTTGTCTTAGCAAAAATTTTATAGACATAGGCATTTGCATCACCGTTTCCGATACTGACAAGTTCTCCTTCTGTATAAGTTTTGTTTACAGTAGGAGCTCCTGTAGGAATATCTCCTGTATTTTTACTGCTTTCCAAACCGTAATGATACGAAGCATTATATGTTTCACTGCTGATTTTAAAAGTAGTACTTTTTGGCTGGCTTCCGCTTTCCATTCCGGACAATTTATTTATACGAATCACAGGTGCAGCCGCATTGACAGTTTCAAACTTACAAGCTTCACTTTTTGCGTTTTTGTTATTCGCACGGTCCAGAAATACACCTTCCGGAACATTGATGTAAAACATTATTCCCTCAGGTAAATCATTCGGAGGTGTAATAGTGACCTTTTTCCCTTCAACTTTTACCAAACCACTGTTTACATCGATTCTGATACAGTTATAGTCCACATATTTACCGGCTGCAGCTCCTTCATCGGCAAAATAATTCCATAAATCTTTACAGCTTCCTGCTTTATCTGCTGTCTCATAAGCACCGTGGTCATAGGTATATTTTAATACCCACTTAGCTTCTCTGTCCGGTTCTACACCGTTATTATTCACAGTTCCTATACATCGATTGACATAATATTTATTCCAGTAGTCTGAAAAATCTCTGATACTGTTATAACTTGCTTTTTCTTCATTGGTAAGAACAGCCGGATATGATTTGTAAACACGTTCAAGTAATATTGAACCGCTGTTTTTCATTATGTCTTCATTAAATTCAATTTCAATTTTAGAATTAACATTAGTATTATATGTAACTTCGTTAATATCTTTTCCGCTGATACCGTTTACCCCGTAAGACACAACTTGCGGAACTGTCGTATCGATAATTATTTCACGAAAACCGGCAAGCATCCCGTAACAATCTGTAGTAACTGCTTTATTTCCACGTTCATCGGCTATCATTCCGCCATTTTCAAATGTTAAAACATCGAGTTTTTCAGTGTTTTCCCCGTCACTTACAACATAGTCAAAAATAACAGTATTTCCTTCTACTTTAGAATTAGTCGAATCAAACAATACTTTCTTTCCGCCGAAAACAGTATTCACCACCAACGTGGCATTTCCCGTATCATCCAACGTCAACATTCTGTCAAAACTTACTCTTATATCGATTTTACTTTCCTTTCCGTAAGCACCTTTTGGCACCGAAGTAATTATAGATTGAATCTGCGGAGCTGTCGTATCAATTATAATATTACGATTTTTTAATGAATTAGCACCGTATACCGGTATATCACCGCTGACACTGTTTCCGTTTATATCTTTGATAATCGCACCGTTTAATTCTAATGCAGCAACATTTAACGGACTGGCATTATCCCCTTCACAAATCGTATATTTAAAAAATATACTTGTTTTTTCTTCACTTTCATCTGATGTAAAATTCTTAAATTCTAAATAATCCGCATAAACCGAATCTTTTTTAAAAAAATTATCAACATTCAATCTCAAAGTCGGTTTACCGTCAATTGTAAGAATCCTTCCGTCTACGATAACTTCAATTTCTATATCACCTATACTTTTAGTAATATTAAAACTGTCAGACGTTATTTTAGAGACCTTTAAAGCTTGATTTTTTATAGGAATATTCTTTATCGTTTGACTTTTATTTCCATAAAAATCTTCAGTTGTAATAATGAACTTCTTTATCTCATCTATGTCGCCGGCAACAAAATCCGAACTATCTACAATCACACTCCAATTGCCGTCTTTATCTAAAACAGCCTTTTTTGTATCAACAAAACCATTTGCCGTAATATTAACAGTCTTTACCTGACTCTCATTATCAAACGCTTTAATTGTAAAAGTTATCGGTAATCCGGAAACTCTATCAGAAACATCATTATTATCATTATCCTTTATACTTAATATTTCAGTTTTAGGAGGCATTAAATCACGAGGTACCGTAAAATTTACTATAGTACTTTTCACATTTCCCTCTGCGTCATCAGCTCCTTTTGTAAAAATATAAAAATGTTTATTGTCATACTCTGCAGTTTCACCGTCTTCCAATAAGAAATCGGTATAATCATTTAATTGTAATGATATATAGTATGACTTTCTGCCATCAGGAGTATTTTTAAAATCCCCCAGCGGAATACGCCAATATTTTACGCCGTTATAAAAATCCCCGTTTTCACTCCAATCTTTTCCGATATAAGTAGACCAATCAACACCGTTCCAATTCGGAACATTGCAATCTTTCGGAACCCACGCAAAAATAACATCTTGAACTTCCACCGTATCATACGCTTCACCCGCAAGTAAAAACATTCCGTTTTTATCTGCCGGATATTCAGAAACTTCCTTTGACAAATCAGTCCCTTTGTACATACTCACTTTGCTTATCGGTTGTCCCGGATCCGGAACTAAAAATTCCATAGAAGAAAACAAAGGCTTTGAAGAATCTTCATTTCTTTTCGGAAAAACTCCGTTTATGTCTTTTGCGTAATACCATATTTTATAATTTCCCGGCAAAATATCCGCAGATAATGCCAATTGCCACGTCAAAGCTTTTTTGCTTTCTGCTTTTTCACTGTCAATTACCGAAAAATCAGATAATTCCGGTTCACCTTTATCTTTAGGTACAATACAATAAAAAACTGAACTTTGAGAAATTCCGTCATCATCATACGCTTCACCGAATATACTGCTTCCGGCAGAAAAAGATGTTCCGTCTACAAAAGACGGAACCACCCATGGTTCGTTTGATTTTGGATAAACACATAAATATCCCGGATAAAAATCAAAACTTTCTACAGGAACCGTTTTCTTTTCTGCGACTATATGTACTTTAAAGAAATATTTTCTGTCATATTCTAACGGTTCGCCGTCAGCATTAAGCTTATCTGTATCAACATTAAAAGTAAAATTATTTAATGAACCACTAAATATATCTTCTGCTAAAACATCTTCTTTTCCATTATTATAATAATATTCCCCATATTTTCTAAAAATACGATATTCATAAGCAATTGAATTATCTTCTGAATCATCAAAAAGCCCATCGTTTACTTTACTTCCGACAAACTCCAACTGCAACGTTAAAGCTCCGACACCGTAATCTTCTTCTATCGTTCCTGAAATTTCAAAAGTTTCATTCTTAAAATAATCAATATCTACATAATTAAAATCTTTCTTAGAATTTAGTGTTTCTTCAGATAGCCCCCAAAATAGTGAAGGTTTTCGTAATATCAAACTGGAACTTCCGGCATCAACCGTAATAGAAATGGATTTTGAAGAAGTTATAGAAGTATTACCGGCTTCGTCATAAGCATTAACAACAAGACTGTATTCTCCGCTTTCAATGTTTTTAATTTCAGCTTTAAATGTTCCACCGGAAATTGAAGCATTACAATTCACAACCGTCTCATCTTCATTCTTGTAAAGTATAACAACTACTTTTTTTACACCAACATTATCAGTGACTATTCCGTCCACAATAAAATTTGTTGGAACAAATGAGAAATTAGTCGGAGTCAACAATGTAAGTTTAGGAGCTTCCAAATCCAGAGATTGTCCGCCGCCGACAAAAAAGTTTGCTTGAGAACAACCTACAAGCAATATTAAAAACATAATTACATTTAAAATTTTTATATTTCTCATATTCTGTTACTCCTAGTCATATTTATAATTATTACCAAATCTATCGTGATAATACTCTTCATAAATATTATAATTATTATTAGCATCATATTTTCTTTTTGAATCACTGGAACCACCCGGACTTACCGGTGCACTTCCGCCTTGCCCCCACGCCCATACTAAACGCCCGTTACTTGCTTCCTTACAACTTAAAGGTATGAAATAAAGAGTATCCGTTACCCCCCAAGAAACTACATAATATTTAGAATCTGACAGTGTAGCTTTTATCATTCCTACATCTGCAGCCTTACTACGTTCAGACCACATTAAAGGAGAACTTGCCTCATCCCAACTGAAAGGAAAGTTCGGTACCGTTGCTGTTCCGCATTGAACATTTGAGCCACGAAAATAAACTTCATCACCTGGCGTTTTCACTCCGTGAGAAGTATAAATTACAGTTTTGTAAGCCACTTCATATCCATAGTCACTTGCCGTACCGGAAGCAATTTGAGCTTGTGCTTTAATTTTGTAAGTTTCATTAGTATAATCTGCACTACCAAGTTTTACTTCTGTTGTATAACTTGTATCCGGAGTATTTCCGATTTTATTGTATTTTATAGAAGCATCTTTAGTAATTGTATTGATTTTCATTGCAGTAGTTTGTGCATCTCCGCCGGTTATTTTCTTTATACGAATTACAGGCGGCTGAGCTTTTGTACCTGCTTGAACATCATAATCTGTACTTTCGTATTTCATATTATAAGGAAGCCCGACTTTATCTTCTGCAAAACCGGATTCTACATCTAATTTATACCATTCCCCGGTAAGTAGATTTTCTTTAGGTATTGTAATAATTATTGAATTATCTTTACTTTCTACCCAATTCGATTCCATCATAATTTCTTGTCTATAAAAACCTAGAGATTCTGTTTTAAAAAGCTCAAGTAATTCAGGATTAGTCTCATCATATTCGTATTTCAATATATATTTGGTTGTATTATCAATTTTAAACGAACTTGATGCACCGTTTACACCTTCTTCATAATACTCAGCAATTCCTGGAACTAACGCAACGTATTCATTATACTTATCCACAGACAACACTATAGGAACCGCAGTAGCTTTTCTATATAAAATTGCTTTTTTACCGGCAACTTTATATACAGGTTCATCAAAAATCAACTCAAACACCAAGCTTTCATTTGTATATGAAAAATTTTTATTATTCATTTGCGGTGCTGTATTATCTATTTTTATAATTTGACCTGATTTTTTCAATGAAATATCTTCACTAAAAATCAAAGTTGAAAAATCAACTTCATTTCCGGAAGCAGAAGAGTCCTGATTATTTATTGCACAATCTTTGATTATACCGTCAGTACCTTTCGTTATTTTAGTCCACTCCAATAAGTTTACATTTTCACTGCCTGCAGCATAAGTAAAATATAATTGATTACCATTTTCCCGTTTTACATCCACGGCTTTATAATTTTCATTCAAATACAATATCGGAGAACCGTTAACTTCTATATTTTCATCAAATTCCACTATTACATTAATTTCATCACCTTTTGTATAACTGCCGTTAGGAGTTATAGAAGTAACTTTTGTTATTTTTGGAGGGATATTATCAATCATTAACATTGAAGATGAATTTTTTTCAATACTTATAGATTTGCTGATTTCAATTTCACCGGATAAAGCCCTATCGGTACCATCTCCCAACCCAGCAATATTTCCAACCTCATCCCAAATTTTTGCCCCGTTTAAACTTAGAGTAACAGCATCCAGTACTTCACTACTGTCACTTTTATCTACCGTGTATGTAAAATAAATTTTCTTTGTTCTGTCCTTTTCCAAAGTTTTTTCTGTTGCTTCTTTATTAAAATATGCAACTCCGCCGTTATTTAAGATTAAAGTTAAATTATCTTTCGTCGCTTCAATATGAACAGCTTTTTTCAACTCAACCAAAATATCAATCACACTTCCAGCACAATAATTTCCCGGTTCAGTTTCTGCACTTACAGATTTAATTTTAGGAACACCGTTATCTATCTCAAATGAAAGTGTATCTACATTCATATTTGAAAAAACATCCTTAACTACAGCTGTCAATGAATGTTCTCCCTCTCCGGAATCAGCTCCCCACCATTGTGTTGAAGGAATAGAATATGTATATTTCCAACATTGCAAAACATCATCATAAATAGGAGTTACATTACTAAAATCAATCTCCTTTGAAGTTAAATCTGTTCCCGATATTTCAACCGATTCCAATTTCTTTATATAACTAAGAATTTCTAAATCAATATTAAAAGTTTGATTATCATAAGTAGTTTCTACAGCACCGGACAGAGGTGATAAAAATTTTATTTCCGGCATTTCGGTAATTTTAGGCATTGAAGAAGTTATCTCTGTATATTTTCCGCTATCATCTTCAGCATAAATATAAAACTCTTTTTTATCATACACATCTTCAAAATCTTCGTAAATATTCAATTTCAAACTGGCATTTACTTCTTTAGCAGGAGTAGGAGATAAATCCCAATATTTAACTCCATTTTCAGTTAAATACTCTTTTTCATTTTTATCAGCAAACATTTGCCATTCACGTACAGTATTTTCTCCGGTTTTATTCCACGCTAAATAAACCTTTTTTATTATAGAATTGTCATTTGCCTTAACCTGAATTACAAAATTCCCATTTTCATCAACAACACCTTTAAAATCTGTCAAATCTATAGGTTCAATTGTAGGTGCTGTCGGATCTACCAAACCAAAACTGCAAAAAACTTTATCTTTTGAAAGATATTCACAAATATTACCGTTTTCATCTAAATTAGATTTGCCGTTAATATCAATAACTTCCACTTTTATTTCATAAGACGATGAACTTGATATTTCCGGAGAAGGTATAGTCCAAGTGAAAGCTTGCGGCGTTCCGTTTAATGTTTCATCCGCCTCTTCCCCATTTGATGAATAAGACTTTATTAAATCCCACTCTTGTGCATCCTGCGTTTTACGATAAATATTAATTCTTTTTATTCCGTCGTCATCATAAGATTTTCCGGTAAGAATTGAATTAGCTGAAACTTTATCATTAATAGATGAAAAATCTGAAAATGGATAATCCGCTACTTGACGAACAGCAAACCAACCAAAACTTTTTCCTAAAGTTTCTTCATACCCATTACCTTCCGTAAAAGTTAAATTTCCCGCCCCATCTTCTACTTGCAAGAAAACCTCAAAAAAATATGTATCAATTAATGAAGTCATTCCTAATGATTTCGTCAAGTTATTATTTAATTCATCTGTAGAATAAGTTAATTTCCAATTATATAAAGAACCGCTGATACGATTACTGTTTGCCTCAAATAATTCATCTAATTTACTGACATGAACAATTTTCCCGTCTTCATTTTTTAAAATTAAAAATACAGAATGTATATTAGAAAAATTATCATCACATTCACCCGCCACAAAAAAAATCGAGTTCTGAAAATTAGTAAAGTTTTCTGCATTTACTTCTTCATTTCGCAAACTTTCACATCTTGTCTTTTTAAATAAATTCGGAAAATAAATGTCTGCACTGGCTTTATCTAAGTCCACAACAATAGTCACAGATTTATAACTTTTTTCAGAAATATTTCCCTTCTCATCATAAACATAGACAATAAACTTAAATTCTCCTTCAAACTCATCTGAAGCAATTTTTAAATCTCTTTCCAGTGAAATAGGACATAGCCATGTTTGATAACCGGCATTTTTCTCTGACTTTACACCTTCTGTTTTTGTAAAAACCTTCTCTCCATCTTTTTCTACATCCAATTTTATTTTTGTTACCAACAAATTGTCATAACACTGGACAACAAAATCAAAATCCTCACGTACGTAAGAACAATCGGTAGGAGTAACTTTTATAATCTCCGGAGCTACTGTATCAACAATATTTCCAACACCAACTAAAGGATTTATATCGCACGAAATTAAAAAAAATGAAATTATAACAAAAAGAAATATATTGATTTTATTCAACATACATTTACTCCTAACCTAAAGCAATTGTAATCAATTTACAATTAGCAAAAAATAAGCCACAATTATTTCATAAAAAAGATTTACATTTTATTTCTCGAAAATTGTATTTTTTCTACCAATATTGACATTGAAAGTATCAAAGGATATATACATAATGTATATGTGAATAATTTTATGTGGAGTCCCAAATGAAAAACTATATTTCAAGTACAATATTTTTCTTTTTATTGCTGTTTTTATGTGGTTGTGAAAGTGCTACAATTCCTACTGAAGGTAAATTGAAAATAAAAAATATGGATACAGGAACTGATACAACCACTATCAAACATATAAAAATTATTTACTCCAATTCGGAAAAAACAGTTATTGATACAGATATACAAATCTATCCCGGAATAATTAAAACTTTCAGCCTTGAAGCAAATAAATATATTGTACACGTCTCAACCGATAATGACAAAGAAGGACGTTGTACATGCCTTATCAATTCAGGAGAAACAACTTATCTTCAATGGGAGAAAAAAGAAGAAATAAACAACTCATATATTTTATATGTAAAGTAAACGATTTTTAAAAGGAATGTTCGCTTATTTAAAAGTTTATACTCTGTTGTTTTTTATATTGTACTTTACGGCTGTATTTTTAATATACCCGTTCATTGTGTGATACTAGAAAACACTATAGAAAGAAAATAAAAATCGTTTTAAATTAAAACACAATATCAGTGCGACAGAAAAGTAATTTAATCTC